>JAZSGC010000003.1:0-9081 GCA_045532525.1 Candidatus Scatosoma sp. | reverse complement strand
AAGAACTCGGCGGCGAAAAAATCGACATCATTCTTTGGAACGAAGATCCCTTGGCGTTCATCTATAAGGCATTGTCGCCTGCTACGGTATTGTCCGTAACGGCGCGTGGCGAACGTAGCGCAATGGCGATCGTTCCCGATGAAAAATTGTCCTTGGCGATCGGTAGAGATGGCCAAAACGCGCGTTTGGCAGCTCGTTTGACCGGTTGGAAGATCGACGTGAAGAGCGCGTCCTCGCCCGAAGCGGCGGAAGTGTTGGCTTCCTTGGAAAGCGAAGAAGAAGCGGAAGAAGAATAATCGTAAGGCGTCGGGTAAAAAAGCTCGGCTGACAACAGGAGAAAAAGATGCCCAAGACGAAAAAAATTCCGATGCGTATGTGTATTGCGTGTCGTGAAATGAAACCGAAAAAAGAGATGACGCGCGTGGCGAAAAACGCGGATGGCGAAATCTTTTTCGATCCCACGGGCAAAGCGCCCGGGCGCGGCGCGTACGTTTGCGCGGAAGCGGCTTGCTTAAAGAAAATGAGCGACAAAAAGCTGTTGCATAAAGCGTTTTCGGCGCAGGTTGGCGAAGCGGTGTACCGCGGCGTAGAAAAGGAAGGGTATGCAGAAGAATAAAATGGAAACCTATCTTGGGTTTTGCATTCGCGCCCGAAAAATTATTTTCGGCGTAGAAATGATAGAACGGCAGAAGAAAGGGGTGTGCCTTTTGATAGCGGACGGCGCTATCGGGAAGAACTCCTTAAAAGCTACCGTGCAAGCCAAGGAAAAATTCGGCTGTCCGCTAATGCTTACGGACGAAAATTTGCTTGGAGAAATGTTACACCGTCCCGCAGTGAAAGCGGTTGCAATTACAGACGGAAATCTCGCGGCGGCAATGCTTGCGGCGGCGGAAAATCAATCTCAATTTACATTCTATTCGGGAGGAAACAACTGAACCTATGGCAAAAAAATACGAGAATGTGGAAAAATTAACGGGACTTTTAGGCGATAGTCAGCTCGGCGGGCTGCAAAAGCGTCTTTCTTCCACAGAAAAGAGCCTTGCGGAAATCTTGAAAAAGCTGTCCGTATTAGAAACGGAAAAAGCGGAACGCGAAGCGGCGGAAGCAGCGGCTATCGCGCAAGAACAAGCACGCATCGCCGCAGAAGAAGCGGCTAAGGCTGCCGCGGAAGCGGAAAAGGCGGCAAAGGCCGCGGCGGCGGAAGCGCCTGCTCCCGAAACGGAAAAACCCAAAAAGAGAACGACCAAAAAGAAGGGAGCGGAAGTAGAACCCGTGGCGGAAGAAAAGGCGGTACAGCCCGAAGAAACGCCCGCGCAGGTGGAACCCGCGGCTACGGAAACGCCCGTTGCGGCGAAGCCCGAAGAAAAAGCGGAAGTAAAAAAGACGGAAGCAAAACCCGAAGCGCGTACGTTCGTGCCCAAGGCAGCGCCCGCCGCGCCCCGTGCGCCCAGATATTTCCGTAACGGTCAAGAACAAGGCGTATACGTGGCAAAGCCCGGCGTGGAAAATACGTCGGCAAGCTCCGCTACCTATCGCCCCCGTCCCACGGGTGATAGACCTCAACGCCCCGCAGGTGAAAGACCTTTCGGCAACAGATCGGCTACGCCCGGCGCAAGACCCGCCCGTCCCACGAGCGGCGCGCCTATCGCCGCGCCTATCACCGCGCCGAAAGAGAATAAGAATTTCTCCGCGCCCGCGAAGAAAAAGACTTTTGAAAAGACGTATACCGAAAAGAAGCCTATGTCCAAGCGTACGCTGGCAAGACAGCAGGGTATGACGGTGGAAGATTTCGACGAGGATAAGAGCGGTTACAGAAAGGTACGTTCGCCCAAGAAGCAAAAGCAGCAGGAAATTCCTACCGTAAAAATCGAACACGCGGTAGTTACCACGAAGGATATTCCCTTGAAGGTACTTTCCGAAAAGCTGGGCGTGTCCGCAGTAGAAATTACCAAACGCCTTTTCAAAGAAGGCATTATGAAAGGGATTAACGATTCCATCGATTACGAAAACGCATTGATGATTGCGATGGATATGGGCATCGATTTGGAATACAAGCCCGAAAAGACGGCGGAAGAAGTGCTTATGGACACCGTCGTTGCCGAAGACGAAAGCAAGCTTGTACCTCGTGCGCCCGTCGTTACCGTTATGGGTCACGTTGACCACGGTAAAACGTCCTTGCTCGATAAAATCCGTTCCACCACCGTTACGGCAGGGGAAGCGGGCGGCATTACGCAGAGCATCGGTGCGTACACGGTTACGGCAAAAGGCAAGCAAATCACGTTCATTGATACTCCCGGCCACGCGGCGTTTACGTCGATGCGTGCCCGCGGCGCGCAAATCACCGACGTCGTTATCCTTGTGGTGGCGGCGGACGACGGCATTATGCCCCAAACGGTGGAAGCGATCAACCACGCAAAGGCGGCAAACGTGCCTATCATCGTGGCAATGAATAAAATGGATAAATACGAAGTCAATCCCGACCGCGTGAAGCAGGAATTGATGCAGCACGAGCTTGTTCCCGAAGAATGGGGCGGCGAAACGATGGTCATTCCCATTTCTGCAAAAACGGGTATGGGTATTGACGAGCTGTTGGATTCCGTCAATCTCGTTGCGGAAATGCAAGAACTCAAAGCCAACCCCGACCGTCAGGCAAAGGGTACGATTATCGAAGCGAAGCTGGATAAGGGCAAAGGCCCTGTGGCAAGCATCATCGTGCAAACGGGTACGCTGAAAACGGGCGACAACATCTTGTCGGGTACGACGATGGGCCGTGTGCGCGCTATGTTCGACGATAAGGGCAGAGCGGTAAAAACGGCAGGGCCGTCTATGGCGGTTTCCATTCTCGGTTTGGAAGACGTGCCGAACGCAGGCGACAGCATTATGGCGGTTGACCAAGCGTTGATGAAGCAGGTACAGGAAGAAAGAAAGAACCGCGAACGCGAAAGTATGATAAAAGAACAAAGCCGCGTTTCCTTGGACGATATCTTCGCGCAAGTAGAAGAAGGCAAGATGAAGAACTTGAACATCATCGTCAAGGGCGACGTACAAGGCAGTGTGGAAGCGGTGAAGCAGTCGCTTGAAAAGCTTTCCAACGAAGAAGTGCGCGTTAAGGTAATCCACTCGGCGGCGGGTGCGATCAACGAAGGCGACGTAATGCTTGCGGACAGCGCAAACGCGATTATTATCGGGTTTAACGTGCGTCCCGATACCAAAGCGAAGAAGATTGCCGAAACGTCTAAGGTGGACGTAAGAAGCTACCGTATTATTTACGAGCTTATCGACGATATGGAAAAGGCGCTTAAAGGTATGCTTGCGCCTAAGCTCCGCGAAATTCTTACGGGTAAGTGCGAAGTTCGTCAAACGTTCAACATTACGGGCGTGGGTACGATTGCAGGTTGCTACGTTACCGACGGTAAGATTGTCCGCGGCGGTAAGCTCCGTATCTATCGCGAAGATATTATGATTTGCGAAGGCGGCGTGAAGCAGTTGAAGAGATTTAAGGACGACGTGAAGGAAGTTAACCACGGCTACGAATGCGGCTGCGCGATTGAAGGCTTTAACGAAATCCGCATCGGCGACATCATCGAATGCTACGTTACGGAGGAAATCAAAGCGTAATGAAAGTATCGAGAACTTCCCGTTTAAACGGCGAATATCAAAAGGAAATCAGCGAAATTATCCGCTTGCGCAAGGATAGGATGACGGGGCTGAAAGGCTTGGTTTCCGTCACCGAAGTGGACGTTGCGCCCGATTTAAAAACGGCGTACGTGTACGTGAGTATTTACGGCGAAAGCGAAACGGAAAGCAAAGCTTCGTTTGAAGCGTTGCAGGCAAACGCAGGCTTTATCCGTCACGAGCTGGCGCAGGTAATGCGTATGCGCACCGTTCCCGCGCTGACTTTCCGCACGGACGGCAGTATGGTTTACGGCGCGAAGATGGACGAATTGTTTAAGTCGATTACCTATTCCACGCCCGCGGACGACGCTGCGGAGAAGGACGAAGAAAAATAAAGGATAAAAACGCGTACTTGTCTACGCGTTTTTTACTAAGCGGCGTTTTGGACTTACGCTTGCGCGTAGGTTGCGCCGCGCCCTAAAAGGAAATAATTCTATGAATAGCACCTTGAAACAAATTGCAGAGAGAATACGCCGAGCCAAAAGCGTGGCGATTTTTACGCATATGAACCCTGACGGCGACGCGCTTGGCAGCGCGTTTGCGCTTGGTTGCGCGTTGGATTATTTGCAAATCCCCAACCAAATTTGCGTGGAAACGGAGCTTCCCTCTAACCTGCTTTTTCTTTCGGGACTGGAAAAGGTGACCAAGCAACCCACGGCGGAATATGATTTACTCGTTTGCGTGGATTGCAGCGAAATACAAAGGCTGGGTGAATTGAGCGGCGAGTTTTTCTTGGCAAAACGCAAAAAAATAGATACGGTGAACATTGACCACCACGTATCGAATACGGGCTTTGCTACGTACGATTACTTACGGGAATGTGCGGCAAATTGTATGAACGTAGCTACGCTCATCGAATACCTGGGTGCTCCTTTTAATAAAAAAACGGCGGAATATTTGCTTGTGGGGCTATTGACGGATTCGGGGAATTTCACGCACGACGACGTGGACGAAGAAGCGTTTTTGTTGGCGGCGAAGCTGAAAAAGGCAGGCGCGGATTTTTGCGAATACCAGTATAATCTTTTTAAAAAGCAAAGCAAGGCGCGGGCGAAATTGCACGCAAAGGTGATGAGTGGCATACGTTTTTATCACGACGACCGTTTTGCTGCGATTATTGTCAGCAAGGCGGCGATGGACGAGTGCGGCGCAGACGCAGGTATGACGGAAGGCTTTGTGGATTTTCCGCTCAATATCGACACGGTGGAAGTGGCGGCTTCGTTGATGGAAAAGAAAAAGGGACAATACCGCGTTTCTTTACGCACCAAAACGTATGCGGAAGCCAACAAAATTGCAGGCGTATACGGCGGCGGCGGACACGTGCGCGCGGCAGGCTGTATGCTGTTTGGCGACGTAGAAGAAGTGCTGGATAAGCTTTCTTACACCGTTTCGCAGTATTTAGAATAATTCTTCGGCTCGTAAAAACGAGCCGTTTTCTTTCGGAGTTTCCTATCAGTTGAAAGGATTAGAGTATTATCCTTTCAATTGTGAGATAATATTTGTATGACAAATATGTTTGCTGAAAGATTAAAAGAATTAAGATTAGAAAAGGAAATTCCGCAAGAAAGATTGGCGGAAGAATTGGGCGTAGGCAACGGTACGATTAGTCTTTGGGAAACGGGCAAGCGTGAACCCAAGCTGTCGAACTTGGTGATTATCGCGGAGTATTTCGGGGTGAGCATCGATTATTTAGCAGGGTTGGAAAACTAATTTAGGCAGGGGTCAGGCAAAAATGTTATATTCGGGGCGAAGACGAAAAGATAGGCTTTTCAATTTTCGCCCCGTATTTTTTACGGCGGCGTCGCTTTGTGCGGGCGTCGTTTTTTCGTATTTGCGGATTACAAAGGGAATTTCGGCGTGGTGGCTACTTTTATTACTGGGCTTGTTTGCGCCGCTTGTCTTTTGCGGAAAAGCACGTTTTTATAAAAGCGCAATTATTGCTTGTACGTTTATATTCGCGTTTTTGTTGGGCGCAAATGCTTTTTCTGCACAAGTGCGCAACTATACCGATTGTACACATTACAACGGCACGTATTTCGTGGCGGGCAGAATCACGGAAAAGGCGGTTGGAACGCATTCCGCGCGCTTGCAGCTAACGGATATTTCCGTAAACAAAAAAGCGGAGAAAGGGAAACTCATCGCGTACCTGCCTAGTTCATTTTGTGAAAATTTAGAGATTTCTGACGAAGTGTTGCTACACGGCAAGCTGCGTACGGAGGTTTCGCTGTTCGATGAATACGGCTTTCGAGCAAGCGCAATCCGCGACGGGATAAAATTCCGTTTGACAGACGTGGACGCCTGTGCGGTGACGGGAGAAAAATGGGATCTATTCGCCGCGATACGCAACCGCGCGGAAAAGGTTTTGTATCGGGGTATGGACGTCGATCCTGCGTCGGTAACGCTGGCGGTGCTTACGGGAAATACCGCGGGAATAGAAGACGGCTTGTTGGAGAATATGCGCTACGGCGGTATCGCGCACGTGTTTGCCGTTTCGGGCTTGCACGTAGGCGCATTGTTCGCTTTTTGTATGTACTTGGTGACGAAAACGCCTTTAAAAGGTATGCCCAAACCTGCGCGCTTTGTTTTGGTGGGGTGTTTGCTTGTATTTTACGGCGGAATTTGCGGCTTTTCCGCTTCCGTTTTGCGTGCCGTAACCCTATGCTTAGTGGGCTACGCCGCAAAGCTAATCGGCACGGCGGTGGATAGGCTTGAAGTTCTGGGCGTGGCGGCAATACTCGTGCTGCTGATTTCTCCCGTAGAGCTGCTTGGCGTGGGCTTTCAGCTTTCCTTTTTGGCTTGTCTTGGTATTTTCTTGTGGCGTCAACCGATAGAAAAATGGATAAACGCGCTTTGCGAAGGGTGCTCGGTGCATATTAGCAAACGGCGGCTCAAACAAAGCCGAGAGAACCAAGCGGAGTTGCCGAAAATTGCGCAAGGGTCGTTAAAAAAGAAAGAAGAAGTCGGCAAGGTAAGCGCAGTCCTTTTGGAACGCGGACGAAAGGGGTTTATTTCCTTACTTTCGGTGAGCTTAGCGGCGCAAATCGGCACCTTTCCCGTGCTGTTGTCTTCGTTTGGGTACGTTTCGGTTTGGTCGATATTTCTCAATCTTGTGTTTATTCCCTTTATCAGCGCAACCTTTTCCTTGCTGCTGCTTTTCGCGGCGGTAGGGTGCGTGCTTCCGCTCAGCGTAGCGCCGATACTTTTGTATTTGCCCAACGCCGTATTTTCGGCGGCGCTGTTGCTGTTTGAAGCGTTCGATTTTTCCAACTTTGTTATACGCAACGTGCGCCTTGCGACAAGCGCGTTCGTTTGCTATTATGGGGGAATGAGCTTCGTCACCGATAAGTGGAATTTGACCACAGGTCAAAAGCAAGCGTGTTGGTCGATTTTCATCATTGCGCTGACGGCGATATTACTCGTTTTGAATACGTAGTCCGTTTTTTAATGAAAATTGCGTAAAATATTGCGGTTGTAGGCAAAGACTTAAACATATCCCCTTGATTTTTTAAAAAAAAGATGCTATAATATGCATATATTATAGGGTACTTTGCAAAAAATGGGGGAGTAGGCTACGTGAAATACGTTGATTTTAAAAAATTCACCGACGAAAACGGCGCGCAGCCTATCTATTTGTTTGAAGGCGAAGAAGGGTATTTTCGTGAAAAGGGAGAAGAAATGCTCAAAGCCCGTTTCTTGCAAGAGCCGACTTTGGATTACCTTTCTTTCGACGGCAGCGATTTAAAAGGAGAAAAGCTGAAAACGCTGATAGACGCACTTTCTTGCTTTCCCTTTATTTCGACAAAGCGGTTTGTGCGCGTTACGGAATTTTATCCGACGGAAAAGGAATTTGACGGCTACTTAAAGCCGCTGTTTGACAATCCGCCTGCGGACGGTTTGCTGCTGATCGTTAATACGGGCAAGGGGAAAACCGGTACGGCGGCTTTGGCAAAAAAGCCCAACGTTACGCACGTGGATTGCGCTCGTTCGGACGAAGAAACCATCAAGCGTTGGATTTCTATCACCTGCAAGCGCGCGGGGATATATGCGGACGGCATTACCTGCGGCAAGCTGGCAAGCTATTGCGTGAACGATATGTCCCGCATTTCCAAGGAAACGGAAAAGCTGATTGCATACTGTACGGCGCAGGGCGAAACGCGGCTGACGGACGAGATTGTGGACGGGCTGGTGTATCCCGATTCCGATTATAAAATTTACGAGCTTGCGAATGCGTTGGCGCGGAAAAACTATTCGGAATATATGAAAATCGTTCGCGATTTATCTACCCGCGGATTTAACGAAGCGGCGCTTCTTTCGGCGTTGGTCGGCTATTTCAAAGGGCTGTACGAAACCTCCCTTTGCAAGGGAAGCGACAAGGAAGTGGCGGCGGCGCTGGGCATTAAGGAATACGCGGCGAGAAAGAACCGAGAACAAGCGGCGAAGTTTAGCAAGGGCGCGCTTTTGGAAACCTATCAGGCGGTGTTTGAAGCGGTGAGCGGTATCAAAGGCGGAATGCTGACGCCGTCGGGTGCGCTGAAAATGGCGACAATGCGCTTATTTTTCGGGGAAAAGTAAAAAAATATTTGTAAAACACTTTATTTTTACAGGCAAATTTTATATAATAATAGTGACGAATTTCGTTGTGTTCCACGCGCGCGTGGAAAATGCGCACGCGCGAGCATCGGACGCGACGGAAAGGGAGGCAATTATGACAATGGCATTACTGGCGTCTTGGTCGGAAATCGGTAACGGAATCGTAGATTTTTTCCGTGCATTCAACGGCTGGCACGCGGTGAAGATTATCGGGGAAATTTTCTTGTTTTTCTTCTTGATTTTCTTCGTGTCCAAGGTATTGCGCGATAACGACGCAACCAAGCTTATGGTTGTGTACTGGGGTGCGCTTTTGCTGGGCGTAGCTCTGCATTTGATGGACCAAAGCGTTATGGATAAGCAAATCTTTTTCCTGTACGTGCTTTTGGTTTCCGGCGTGCTGTTGATAATGTTCAACACCGAAATCAAGAAATATTTTTGGGATATGCATAACGCGCAAGCGCCCGTATCGGAAAAGAGCGTAGGCAATGCGGAAGTGCATACCAAAGCGGATACCGAACGTTGCATTAACGCCGTTATCAAAGCCTTGCAAAATATGTCTAAGAACAACGTGGGCGCGCTGGTGGTGCTCTCCAAGGGCAATTTGCCTAAGGCGGTGCTGCAAAGCGGCACGATGATCGACGCGGAAATCTCTTCGCAGATGATTGAAGGGGTGTTCTTTCCCCGCGCGCCGTTACACGACGGGGCGTTGATTATTCACGGCCATAAAATTCAGGCGGCGGGCTGCTTCTTGCCTTTAACGCAAAAGACGACCTATCCCAAGGAATACGGCACGCGCCACCGCGCGGCAATCGGTATCAC
>JAZSGC010000028.1:0-5990 GCA_045532525.1 Candidatus Scatosoma sp. | reverse complement strand
GGTATTCCACGGTCTTGACCAAGTTTTCTACCAAGTGGGCGATAAGGTAAAAAGCAACGTGCCCGTGGCGTATTCGGACGGCGAATCGGAAGTGCAGGTAACGATGTATTCCAGCGGCGAGCTGCTTAACTGCTTCCGTTTAACCGAAGAAAATTGCTTGGCTTGGATTTCCGAAGAATAACGGAAGGTGTGCCTTGGATACGAAAAGGAATACAATCATCACAAGCGGACGGCAAAGCCGTCCGCTTTTACATACCAACCCCACAAGCCCCAACGCGCCCAACGCAAATAACCAAGACGTGCAACGCGCTAAAAAACGTATACATTCGTCGAAAAAGGAAAGGGGGAAGCCGTCCTTTTTTCGGCGCGTTTTACGCGTTTTTCGGCTACACCCGCTCTTTCTTTTGTTGGGAATTTGGTATGCGTTTAAAGGGGAGCTTTTTCTGTTTTTGATGAGTACGATCGTCGCCTTGCAGCACGAATGCGCGCACGCGTTTGCCGCGGCAAAGCTAGGGTATCGGCTAAACGCAATCGTGTTGATGCCTTTTGGCGCAATCATCGACGGAGATTTGCGCGGCATTTCTTTAAAGGACGAAATTTTGGTTGCCGTTTGCGGTCCGCTGTGCAATCTCGCCACCGCCGTTTTATTTGTTGCCATATGGTGGTTGACCCCTACCGTGTACGCGTTTACGGATACCGCGTGCTATACCTCGCTCGCAATCGCGCTCGTTAATTTACTCCCTGCCTACCCCTTGGACGGCGGACGGATTTTGCGCTGTTTGCTGGCAAAACTTTTTTTAAAAACGACGCTTTCGGAAGCAAAAGCGGAAGCACGCGCCGCCCAAGTTTGCCGCGCCGTTACGCTGGGCTTCACCGCCGCCTTCTTCCTTCTTTTTTCTATACAATGCGCGCGCAAGCAGCCCAACCTTTCCGTTTTGATTTTTGGGATTTTTTTGTTGGTGGGCGCGTTTGGCAATAAGGACAAAACCGCCGTGTATCAACGTATGGATTTTTCCGTTAAAAACGCCTTAAAGCGGGGTGCGGAAATCCGCCGCGTCGCCGTGCTCGGCTCTTGCCCCATTAAAGACGTGTTGCGCTTTATCGCTAAGGGCAGCTTTCTTGTTTTGGAAGTGTACGACGAACAAGAAAACCACCTATTCGACTTATCTCAAAACGAGCTTGCCGCTCTTTTTGAACGGGCAAAAACCCCCTATGACCCATTAATTTCTTTCCGTTTTGGAAAATAAATGTAATTTTTCGCAAATGTTTTGTCAAAACTCCTTGCAAAGCCCCTTCGTTTGTGCTATACTGTTTCGTGCTTGCGCCCTGCGTAACCGTTCCGCTTTCTCGGTAAATCCGTTGCAAAGAAAGCCTTACCCGCGGCGCGAGAGCCAGAAAATTGTGCCCGACGATACCTATGTTAAGGATTTTACAACCGTTTATGAAAAAAGAAATCAAAAAAGAATGGTTTTTGGATCGCTTTTGCGGACAAAAATTCGCCGCCTTGGTCACCGACGGGAAGCTGACGGAATTTTCTTGCGAACAGGAAAGCCAAGAAGCGCGGGTCGGAAACGTTTATAAGGGCAGGGTCACCAACGTGCTTTCGGGTATGAACGCGGCGTTTATCAACTGCGGACTGGCGCGCAACTGCTACCTGTCTATGGACGAATTTTACACCGATTATAAAAAATACGACGGTAAACTGGGCGAAGAAACCCAAAAGCCGTTAAATTTAAAAATCGGCGACGAAATCATCGTACAAGTGACCAAGCCGCCGCGGGGAAGCAAGGGGGCAAAGGTCACCACCCATCTTTCCTTTGTAGGCAAAACGATTATTTATTTGCCAAACACCGATTTCTTGGGAATTTCTCGAAAAATAACGGACGAAGCGCTGCGCGAAAAACTGCTTGCGCAAACGGAAAAAATGCGCAAAAGCCAAAACGAAGGCTACATATTACGCACGCAAGGCGCAACCGCTACCCAAAAACAGCTTTCTACGGAAGCGGCTTATCTCAAAAAATTATATAGCGAAATGACGGCGCAAATCCCCAGCGCGCCCGTCGGCGCAATTTTATATGAAGACGACGATTTGCCCGTCCGCGTAATGCGCGATAGCTACGGCGACGAGCTTTCCGCCATTCACGTGGGCGATAAAGCGTTATATCAACGCTTGCTCCGTTTGGTCAAGCTCCGCAAGGACATTCCCGAACGCAAGCTCCTTTTGCACACGGGCGAGCGTTCTATGCTGACCGAGCACGGCATTTCGCCGCTGATTTACGACGCCGCAAGCCCCGTCGTACCGCTTGAAAACGGCGGGTATCTCGTCATCGAACACACCGAAGCGATGACGGTGGTGGACGTAAATACGGGCAGTTATATCGGGGAAACGAGCTTAGAAGATACCGTTTTTGCCGTCAATCTCGCCGCCACAGCCGAAATCGCAAGGCAGGTGCGCTTGCGCAACATCGGCGGAATCGTTGTGGTGGATTTCATTGATATGCTCAACGAAGAACATAAGCTGACGATTACGCAGGCTTTGCAAAATCATTTGTTACAGGACACCGCAAAATGCCACGTTTTGCCAATGAGCGAGCTTTGCATCACGCAATTTACTAGAAAAAGAGTGGGGAACGACGTGCGTTCTTATTTGGTTAAGCCCTGTCCGCATTGTTCGGGGAAAGGACACGTCCACGAAGATATATTCGTTATCGCACGTATCCGCGCGCAAATTCTCGATTGCTTCGCGGAAGGCTACACCGCCGCTATCGTCGACGTCAACGATGGGATAATGAAAAAAATCCTGCGTGAAAGCTTGTTTTCCGAAGAGCTGCGCACCCGTTGGAAGAACAAACGCGTTTATTTTATCCCGCACAAAACCTATAAAGAAGAAACCTTTTCGGTTAAAGGCGAACGCGCTTCCGTGCTTACCCTGCCCGATAAAGCGCAAATTTTATATTAACGGATAAGGACGGACGATATGCCCGTTCTTTTTTGATTTATAGGCAACCGTTTTAATAAAATACCCATAGCAGGTACGCGTTGAATAAAAATGCAGCCACCAGGTACGCGTTGAAAATTTGCCTTTTCCTGTTTTTTCCGTTTTGAATGTTCGTGTTTTTTATAAAAAACACTTTACAAGGAAAAAATAAAATGGTATAATAAAGCGGAATGTAAGGCTATACATAGTGTTCTCGCGCACCGCGCGTAAAAACGCATTCGCCTTACGCACACACGAAAAAAATATTATCGTAAGATATAAGGAGAAACGGATGCAAGAAAACGTTCAAAAAGAAGAAAGCGGCGTCAGCTTATTAGAGATATTGCGGCTTCTTCTCAGCAAAATCAAACTCTTAATTCTCGTCGTAATCATCGCGGGTATCGCAGGCGGCGGCTTCGCGCTGTACACGTCGTGGAACAATTTGTACTACGGTACGCAGGTAGAATTCTACGTCAACCCCGAAAAGCCTAAAAACACGACGAGCGACGGCGCAAGCCAATACGGCGTTTACGGTGCGTACGGTAGACACGTTATGGATAATATGGTCAAGCTGTTGGAATCGGAAAGCTTCACCGAACAACTCCTTTTAAACGGCGAAACGTTGCCTCAGATCGATTTCAATGCGGGCGACACGACGCCTATGGGCATTACGCTTGTCGGAACGCAATATTGGTCTTGGATTGAAAGACCCGACGTGGAAGACGCAAAGCATCCCCACTACATATTAAAAGCAGCAATTGCGGACGCCAAGAAAGCGCGTGCGATAGCTAACGCGCAAATCACGGAATTGGAAAGCAAGACGCTTTTAAAAACGGAGCAAATGCAAGCGTACAACAACCTGTCTTTGGAAATGAGCAACGCTTGGCTGAAATTGTACTTAAACAAGGTCGTTAAAAACCCGTCTTTCTTAAAGCTGGAATACGAAAAACTGATTAAAGACTCCGGACCCAACCCTACCAACGAAATTACGGAATTGATAAAACTTTACGACGCCATCGAAAACACCAAGCTTGCCATCGATACGGCGCAACAAGCCATCGACCAAATCACGCCTGCGTTCACGGCAGCGGACGAAGCGGAAGAAGCCGCGCTTAATTTGTGGCGCGAGTCCGCGGGCTATAAGGCGCTTTTGGGTCGCTATTCCGCGGCGGTAAACTATTCTTACCTTTCCGCAAACGCAGATATTGAAGACGCAAACAACCTTGCTCGCTCTTTCATTTACGTAAACATTTCCGTAGTAGGCGAACAAAATCAGGATTTCGCGAAAGAAGTGTTGAACCGCGTAAAGGTTCTCGTTCCCAAATACGTAGAAGCGAATATGACCGTTCCCGCAGACTATCAAGGCACCAACTGTCAGCGTATCACGCGTACGGACGAAATTAGAAGAACCAATCCCAACTCCCGCACAACGCAAGCGATTAAATACGGGCTTTTGTTTGCGGCGGCAGCTTTGGTCGTTGCGGCGGTAGTCGTTATCATCATTGACAAATCGGATAAGCGTTTGCGTGACACCGAAATTATCACCAAAAAATTCAACGTACCCGTCTTGGGCGTCGTTCCTTCCATTGAAGAACTGAACGAAGAATCGCACGCAAAAAAGCTTGCGTCTAAAACGGCGATAAAGGAGGCAAAATAATGGGCTTCTTTAAGAGATTTACTGAAAAACTTTCTTCGCACTCTCACGCAAAACGCGCACAAAAGGCTTCTGAAAAACATAAGAGCCATTCCAGTCGTGCGGAATATTTACTTAACAAGGAAACGCCCTTCGCCGTAACGGAAGCTTTCCGTAATCTTAAAGCTTCCCTTTCCGTTTCCGTACCTAAAAAGGAGAACGGCGTAGCGATTATGGTTACGTCCGCTTATCCCCAAGACGGCAAAACTACGGTTACGGCAAACCTTGCTTTGATGTTTGCGCAATCCAACGCCAAAGTCGTTTTGGTCGACGCGGATATCCGTAAGGGCCGTATCGCAAAATATTTCAAGCGCAAATCTTCCCCCGGTCTTTCCGATTGCCTTTCCGGTCAAATTGAATTAGAAGAAATTATTCACCGCTCCAGCGTCAACGAAAACCTTTCGTATATCACCTGCGGCACGCACTCGCCCAAGCCTTACGAATTGTTGGAAAGTGAAGAAATGAAAAACTTGTTGACGGAGCTTTGCCAACGCTTTGACTACGTTATCATCGACACGCCCCCCGTACTTTTGATTTCGGACGCGTTAGCGCTTGCGCCAGTCACGGACGGCTGCGTGCTTGTGTGCCGCCATCAGGTTTCATATGTCAGCGATATCGAACGCGCACTCAGCACCTTGAACTTCTCGAAAGTAAACGTGCTTGGCGTGGTTGTAAACGACTACAAGGCGCCTAAGACTAGCCAGACTTATGGCGGATATAAGAAATATTATTACTATAATTCTTACGGCTATGGATACGGTTCTACCGACCCCGAAGAAAGCGCGGAAAAGGAAGAAACGCCCGAAGCAACCGAAAAAGCGGAAGCTAAAACGGAAACCGTTGAAGAAAAAAAAGACTAAACCAAAGATAAAACCAAAAAGGGTGGGGATTCCCGCCCTTTTATTTCTATGGCGTATCCTTTTAAGCAAGTTTTTGGCTTTCCTTTTATAAAACCCCATTTGAAAACCGCACGCCTATACCGCCCACACGCCACTTTAAAGAACGTACGGCTAGTAGTAAGATTATGTACAGCTTCAAGCTGGTCAAGGCTTAGCTCCTTATAAACCTTGCTTAAAACCGCACGCCCATACAGCCCACATACTGCATTAAACGTGGACGGCTAGTAGTAAGACTGTGTCCAGCTTCAAGCTGGTCAAGGCTTAGCCTTGTTTAAGATGGGCAAAGAACGGTTAAAAATAAATATATGGAAAATTACACGATAAACGAAATGCAAACAACCAACTTACTCCCCGTCATTCCCCTTCGCGGCAAGGTAGCGTTTCCTCACACGAACGTTTCCTTTGAAGTCGGTAGGGAAAT
>JAZSGC010000034.1:0-9304 GCA_045532525.1 Candidatus Scatosoma sp. | reverse complement strand
CTTCATAGTTGCGGATTTGGATATGACCGACAACGGCAACCTTGTTTCCTTTCTTGGTAAAACGCGCGATGTTTTCCGCAAGTCCGCGCCAAGCCGTACATTCAAAGAAGTCCGTCTGACGTTCGCCGTCTTGAGAGGAATAAGGTCTCGATACAGCGATTGCGAAGCGGCACATTGCCACGCCCGAAGGGGTTTCCCTAAGCTCGGGGTCACGCGTTAAGTTTCCGATTAAAAATACTTTGTTCATACAATTTCCTCTTATCTTAGTTGAGCTTCGTGATCAAACGTCTTACAACGTCAGCGTCGATAAGTGCGATACGCTTAAGCTCTTCTACTACCTTGCCGTCTGCTTCAAACGTCATAAGAACGTAATACGATTCGTTCTTAAATTTGATAGGGTATGCAGTTTTCTTCGTACCCCACTTGTCCGAGGAAAGAACATTGCCGCCCATCGACGTAACTACGTTTTCGAATTTAGCGATCTTAGCGTCCTTTGCTTCGTCAGACAAATCGTTGTTGAGCAAATAAAGCATTTCGTATTTAGCCATATTTTTTCACCTCCTGGTCTTATTCGGCACGTCTGCCCCGACGTGCAAGGTAAAACAGCCGTATCAAACAGCTGTGTAGAGTTATTATAGCCTATTTCTAAAAATTAGTCAAACGTTTTTTGCGAATATTTCATAGAATTCCTACGGAATTTGCCGAAATTACAAAAAATACAAGAAAAAAGGGGGAACGTGCGTTCTCCCTTTTCACGTTGTGTTTAAGAACCTGTGACTGCGTTGATTTCGTCAATGGCTTTGAGTAAGGCTTCCACGTAAAGCAATACCTGTTCGGTGGTTAACTCGCCGATGGTAGCGTCGGCAGGAATGCCAGCGGGCAAGGTGATGGTTTCGTGGGCAATCTTTGTCAAAATCGGGCGGTTTAAAATATCGTCGCTGATTTTTAAAATATCGTCGTGTGCAAGCTGCTTTAATTGTGCGTCGTGCACTTCGCGCTTCATATTGTCAATCAGCTTATCCATATCGTTGACAACGCTGTATTTGTCTGCCGCATTGTATTTTCTAATCACGTTGCCGGCGTCGTCAAATTCCGCCGCAGTCAGCATATAGTGCCAAATATCGCCAAGGACAAGAGCTTCGCCTTCCAGGATTTTGTTTCCGTCATAGTCGATATAATCGCCGGGGTTGACAGTGTTGCCTCTACTGTCGGTATAGCTGCCCTCGTTTTTCTTGTCGACGTATTTTCTATAAATTTGGTCGTGGAAAACCTGCTCAAACGTCAATTCTTCCACCGCTTTACCCAGCTGGTCGATAGGAACGTTGCCAAGATGTTTCAGCATTACGTTGCTATCGATGGAATCGCCGAGCACGTCGCGTGCCGTCAAACGGGCGGTGAGCTTGCTGATACAGTTGTTGGCGCTTGAAAATTGTTTCAAGGTCGTTTTCTCAAATTTCACCGCGTTGCCTTGGCTGTCTTTGAGATAGTAAACGGTTGCGTCGCCGTCTTGGGTTGCCAGCGTTTTGCCCGCCGCCGTCAGCGTGTATTCTACGCCGTTTTCCGCAAAGGTAAGGTTGGCAACGTCTATACTATCGTAGTCGCTATCCTTAATCAGCGCTTCGCCGTATTCGTTGTAAACCGTCCCGTTTAATACCGCGATGAAGCGATCCTGCATGATTGCTTCGTTGTTTTCCAGCTTGAAATGGACGTCCTGCATACCGTAAAGCAGGTAAGTAATAATTTTGTCGTTAAAGTTCGGGGTAAGAATATATTCCAAAGGAATATCGTCGATCAGCGCGTTGCCCTTGGATTGAATCGTGCCCAGCGTAAGGGGAGTATCCGTAACTTCGTCGGTGCCGTAAGCAAGGAAAATGAGCGCCTTGTGCGATTCGGAGTTGATGTTCAAAACGTCGGCAAGCTTGATTTTTTGGATAAGCGTTTTTGCGCCGCTGCCGCTGAGATCGCCCAACGTAACGGGGATTTTTTCTCCGTTTTCCAACACAAAGTTGCCGTTTTCGTCCGTTTCATAGAGAATGGACATAATCATCGGGTCGGTCGACGTAATAACGTCTTTCAGCTTGATGTCGTTGATGATATTATTCGTCGTGCCCGTATCCATCAAATCGCCAAGCGTGCGGGAAATCAATTCGCCGTTTTCTTCTTTGAACACGATAGACGTCAAAGCGGGGTGTGCGCCGTCCGTTTTGATAACGTCGGACAGCTTAATCTTATTGATGATTGCGGTGGTTGCGCTTGCGTCCATCAAGCTGCCCAGCGTTTTGGAAATTTTATTGCCGTTGCCGTCCAAGACGAAATCGCCGTTTTCGTCCGTTTCGTAAACGATAGAAAGCAGAGCAACGTGCGCGCCGTCCGTTTCAATGACGTCGGCAAGCTTGATTTTATTGATAATTTCGGTGGTTGCGCTCGCCTGCATTAACGTGCCCAGCGTGTTGGACTTCTTTTCGCCGTTTTCCAAAATGAAATTGCCGTCTTCGTCCGTTTGGTAAACGATAGAGAGCAGGGCGGGGTGCGCGCCGTCCGTCGCGATGACGTCGGAAAGCTTGATATCGTTGATGATATTTTGGTTGGTGACCAAAGCGCCGAGCGTGTTGGATTCGCCCACGGCGTTGCCGCTTGCGTCAAAGGTATACTTACCGTCTACGAACGCGATGGAAAGCAGAACCTTGTTCGTTTGGTCGGTCAAGGTCAATACGTCCGCGAGCTTAATATTGTTGATTAAATCCTTGTCGTCTTTAAGCTGTTGCAGGGTCAAAGCAACGGGCTCGTCGTTTTCCACCTTGAAAAGAATGGATTCCAAGGGACTGCCGGTGCCGTATTCGATGCCGAGAATGTCCGCAACGCATATATCGGAAAGGGTCAACTCGCCAAGGCCGCCCACCGTCAGGGATTTATCGTTTTCGTCGAAAATAATCGCCGTTAAAGGACTGTCGGATTCGGGTGTGAGATTTAAAATTTCCGCCAGCTTAATGTTGTTGATTAAGTCCTTATTGTCTTTCAGCTCGCCTACGGTCAAGGGGATTTTTTGGTCGTTTTCGTCCAAGACGTAATCGCCGTTTTCGTCCGTTTTATAGAGGATGGAGTGGAGCTGCGTATTGCTTTCGCCCAAGAAATCGACAAGCTTGAGCTGGTTGATGATATCCGTGCTTTGCTTGCGGAGTTCGCCGATGGTGCGGGGAGTGCCGTCGTCCGCGTAAATAAGAGATTTTATCGGGCTGCTTTCGGATTCCTTGATGGTAAGGAAGTCGGAAAGCGCAATGGCGTCCACGATGGACATAGGTGCTTTTAGCAGCATACCGACGGTCATTTTGCTATACGGCAGGGCTTCGGTGCAGGCTTCGTTTTGCCATACCTTGCCGTCCGTAAGCGTAACGTACAGCGTTTCGTATACGGGTTGTTCGTTTTCGTCCTTTTCGCCCGTGTCCATTTTCAAGGTTGCCAAGGTGGCGTTGGTATCCACGGTGCATTCCGCATAAGCAATTTCATTGCCTTGGTCGGTAAAGGTGTATACTCCGTCCGTTACCGTATACTCGTAAACGATTTGGTTCATCGTGACGGTTGCGTTTTCGCCTTCGCCCGTTACCGTGTAGCGATATTTTTCGCCGTATGCCATCGAGCACGTCAACGGGTCGTCTGCTTTTACTTTGAGAAATAAATCGAGATAAACGGTTTCGAGAAGCGCGAACATATCGCCGCCAAAGAAATCGTTGAGCGTAAGCTTTTGCTTACCGCCCAGCATTGTGACTTCGCCCGTTTCGGGGTCGACTTTATGGTCGATGCCTTCTTGACCGTAGCAGAACGCCCTGACAATGGGGGAAATGGAGGAGTCTTCCTTTAAGAAAGCGTTGATAAGGTCGCCCGCGGGGGTTTCCATAAACGTTTCAATCAAATAATCGGTGAGTGCGGTTTCGCCCTCTTCACCGCCCGTGATAGGCGCTTCTAAAAGGTCGGTTGAGGTAATCGGAATACCGAATTTTTTTACGGTATAATCCACCAACTGATTTACCTTGTCGCCGACGAAGGGGGAGATGTCGACGATATCGCCGATAGACGTGCCGTCGCCCATCAAGCCGCTGATGGCGTCCGTAACGTCCACCACAAGGTCTTTCAGCTTTAAGCCTTCGTATTTCTTCGCAAGGATACCGCCCTTAACCACGTTGCCTTCTTCGTCTACTTCCCCAAAGATGGTGGAGTATAAATTCAAGCCCGTCAGCGTGTCGATAAGCTCTACGGTTTCGTCTACGGGCTGTGTACCGATGGAATAGATGACCGCCGCCACCGTGCCGTATACCGAGCCTACGCCCAGCACGAAGCCAAGGATTAAGGAAACGACGGAAGCAATAATTCTGCCGCCGATATCTTTCTTTTTCTTCTTTTCGTTCTTCTTGCTCTTTTTATCGCTCGCTTTGCCGCCGTCCTTTTTGGAGACGGGGGGATTGCTTTGCGGTTGCGGCGCGCTGCTTGCCTGTTGGGGCTGCGGCGTGGGTGCAGGAGCAGGAGCCGGTGCGGGCGCCGCTACGGGTTGCGCCGCAGGCTGTGTTATGGGTTGTGCCGCAGGCTGTGTTATGGGTTGTGCCGCGGGCTGTGCTACGGGTTGTGCCGCGGGTTGCGGTGCGGGAGCAGGAGTGGGCGCGGGTTGCGCAACCGATTTGTTTTCCGTGGTTTCGGACATATGTATACTCTCCTTTACGTGAATATCGGCGCAAAAAAACGAAAGTTTTTTATGCCGTTACGTGTGCGTATTTCCTTTTGCGGCGAAGAATTTTCTATGAAAATTTATATATGCCGCAAAAAAAATGGTTATAGAATAATTTCATTATACATTATAAAAAGAAAAAATGCAAGGGTTTTTAAAAAAAAGAGAGCGGCGAAAGAAAAATCACCGCTCCAAATTTTATATTTTTCTTGACGTTTTTGCCGAATTATCCAAAAATGGGAATACTTGCCAAATAAATAACGTCTTTGCGTTCCGCCGCGTCCGCTTCCGCCAAAACGAAAGCTTTTTTATAAACGGTGGCTTCGGCTTTTTGTACCAAATCTTCCAAACCAGCCAAGGAAGCACCCGTGGAAACCACGTCGTCCACGATACCTACTTTTTTGCCCTTGATAAGGTCTACGTCGTGTTTGGAAAGGTAAAGCTTTTGTTCTTTGCCCGTCGTAATGGAAGATTGAATAGTAATTTCAATCCCGTCCTGCATATACAGCTTTCTCGTTTTTCTAGCTACGGCGTAGTATCTATGGCCAAGCTCTCTGGCTACGCAATGGGTAAGCTGTAAGCCCTTAGATTCCGCCGTGATAAGTACGTCGCAGTCCGCAAGCTTAGGCGCAAGCATTTTTGCGCAATGCTCGGTGAGCGCGCTGTCGCCGTGTAAATTGAAAAAGGCGATAGAAATGCCGCTGGGCAACGGAAGAACGGGTAATTGCGCTTGGAAACCCGCAATGTCAACGGTATGGTATTTCATAGGAATTTGCTCCTTTGTGATTTTATTAAAATGCGCTTGCATTTCTTTTTCTATTATCATTGTAGCATATTTTTTTAAAAAAGTAAACGTTTGCAGGGGGAAAGGCAATATTTTTTTATCAATTTTTGCGGAGAATTGTTTATGAAAGCAGCGCGTCCGTTGACTTTTTGCGCGGTTTTGGGTATAATAGGGGAAAATAGGAAAGTAGGGAGCGCGTGCATTGAACGAAATTACGGCAATTTTACCGCAGGCAAAAGACAAAACGCGGTGCAATATCTATTTGGACGGTCGGTTTTGTTGCGGCTTGACGCTGGAAGCGGTGATAAAAAGCCGTCTAAAAGTAGGCAACGTCGTCAGTGAAGCGGAGCTTGCGGAAATTCAGCTGGAAAGTGAAAAAAACACCGCGTTCGATAAGGCGCTCACTCATCTTTCCGCCACCCGAAAAACGGAAAAGCAAATGCGGGAATATCTTACGAAAAAAGGGTATTTGCCCGCGGTGATCGTCTACGTTTTGGAAAAGCTGCGGGACTATGATTTCGTCAATGACGGAGAATATGCCGAAGCGTACGTAGAGCACGCCGCCAAGCGCAAGGGTGGGCGTATGATCCGTATGGAATTGCGCGGTAAGGGGGTAGGCGACGACGAGATAGACGCCGCGCTTTCTACGCTAGATGAAGAAACGGAAATTCGGACGGCGACGGAAATTTTGCAAAAGTATATGCGCGGTAAAAATGCGGATAAGGAAACGCTGCAAAAGGCCTATCGTTATTTGATGGGCAAGGGCTTTTCTTACGACGTAGCAAAGGCGGCTTTGGAAACGCTTGGAGAACTTGAAGAAGACTAAACGGCATAGGCAGGTATGCGATGAATAAAAAAAGCGGGATAAAACGGATACGGTTTGAAGAGCTGCCTTCCACCAACGATTACGCCAAGGCGAAGCGTGCGGAAGGGCAGCCGCTTATCGTGACGGCTTTGCGCCAAACGCAGGGTAGGGGCACGAAGGGGAGAAGCTTTGTTTCAGAGCGTGGCGGCGTATATCTTTCTTCGCTCCGTTTCTATGAAAATTTCCCCGCCAAGGACGGCTTTAAAATTATGGCGAACGCGGCGGTTGCCGTTTGCGAAACGCTCCGTTTTTACGGACTAACTCCCGTTATCAAATGGGCGAACGACGTGTTCGTCGGCGATAAAAAAATTTGCGGTATTTTGATTGAGAACGTGTTTTCGGGCGCGTGGGTGCAATCGTCGGTGGTGGGCGTCGGCTTGAACGTAAACGGCGGTTTTTCGGGCGAGCTTGCGGAGATTGCCACGACAATGCAGGCGCAAACGGGCAAGACGTTTTCGGTGGAAGAAGTAACGGAAAAGCTGATTGACGAGTTGCAAAAAGAACGCGATATGAAAGAATATCTTGCCTACGTTGGGTATATGGGCAGAGAAGCTACGCTGCTTTTGAATGGGGAAAAAGTGACGGCAACGCTGCTTTCCGTAGATGAAGAAGGGGGCTTGACCGTCGATATCCGCGGCGAAAAGCGGCGGTTGACGACGGCGGAAGTATCCGTTCGTTTATGAGTTTACGCCATAAAGCAGTTTAAGGCGATTTGGCGGCGTTTGCAGGGAATTATTCGTAGCCAAACACCCGAATAAGCACGGCGGAAAGCAAAAGCAGTACGCTGAAAATTAGATAGTAGTAGAAAAAAGGCGTAAGCTGCGCGACCAAAAGAATGAGCGCCGCGCTCGTCAAGAAGCGTCGGGCGTTGGCTTTGGCGAACCAAAGCTTAAACTTACGTACTCGTTTTTTGGCGGAATCCGCGCCGAGATAGGCTTGCGGTAGGGCGTTCGCCTGTTTTAACGCCGTGTAAATTTGTTCACCCGTTCGCGTTTGGACGTCCAGCCTTTTGCAAAGGGCTTGGGCTTGCGGATCCAAGTCGGCGCACAGCAAAAATTTGGGCTGTTCCGTTTGCACGCGGAAAACGTCCGCTACGTCGTCCGCGGTGACGGCTTGGAAGCGGAAACGTAAAAAATACAATCCGTCTTGGGTGGAAAGCTGCAACTTGTTAGGGCTTTGTACGGGTTCGTCCGAGTTTTTTTGTAGGTACGCTTGAAAGAACTCCGTCACGGCTTCGTCCGTGGATAACGCCAAATGCACAAAAAGCTTCTCCTTGGTTTGCTCGTCGGATTTTTTTAGGAAAATTTTCTTGCGCCGCGCGCGTAAAAACGCGCCGACGGATAGGGTGGTTAGCGCACCGCAAACTGCGCTTAAAAATAAGGCGAGCCAAAGGTGCAGCCGCAGGAAACGAAAAAAGCAAGCGGTAAAAAGAAAGCTTGTAAAAAAAGTAAAAATAAGGTCGGATATAAAAGCTAATTTTTTCATATCCTGATTTTTGACGGATTTTTCTTTGTTTAAACTTGAAAAAAGCAAAAATATATAGTATAATGAGTAGGTAAGCGCGCTTTGTGCGTAACGAATGCGCCTGAGCGCGGCGAAAAAAGACGACGGTAGGTAGTATGAGAATAGCGGTTTTCGGCGGGTCGTTCGACCCCGTGCATACGGAGCATATCCGCCTTACGCAGGCGGCGATTGAAGAGCTTGGCTTGGACAAGCTGTTCGTTATGCCCGCGCACGCGCCGCCCCACAAAGCGGGGAAAACCCTTTCCCCCGATAAGGATAGGCTGGAAATGTGCCGCGTGGCTTTTGCGGATATGCCTAAGGTGACCGTCAGCGATTATGAAATCGAACAGGGCGGAACAAGCTATACCTATCTCACCTGTCGGCACTTTAAAGCGGAGTATCCGAATGCGGAAATTTTTTGGATTGTCGGCACGGATATGCTGCGCGATTTTCCCACCTGGCGCAATCCCGAAGATATTTTAGAAAACGTTACTCTTGCCGTTTGTGGCAGAGCGGAAAACGACGGTTGGCAGGAAGCGGAGCAAACGAAATTTCAAGCGAGATTTCAAAAAAAATTCCGTCCGTTTTCCTATAACGGCGCGGCGGTGTCTTCTACGAGAATTCGCGTTTTGGCGGGGGCAGGTATGCGTTTAACCCCGTTTGTAACGGAAAACGTAGAAGAATATATTCAAAAAAACGGCTTGTATAAAATCCCTAACGCGGACAAAGCGCTCTCTTTGGAAACGCCTGCGCGGCAAGCGCACAGCTTACGGGTTGCCGAGCTTGCGGCAGGGCGCGCGGTGAAGATGAAAATTCCCGAAAGGCAAGCAATTACCGCGGCGTTATTTCACGATTGCGCCAAGAGCTTACCACAAAATTCCCCTTATTTGCAAGGGTTTGAACCACCGACGGCGTGGGGGGATATCCCGCGGGAGGTATATCACCAGTTTGCGGGGGCGTACGTAGCGGAAAAAGCGTTCGGCGTCACGGATAGCGAAGTGTTAAACGCAATCCGTTACCATACAAGCGCAAGGGAGCATATGGGCGAGCTGGAAAAGCTGATTTTTCTTGCGGATATGCTGGAAGTGGAACGCTCGTACGAAGGCGTGGACGAGCTTCGCGTTCTGTTTTTCAAGGGAAAGGATTTAGACGAATGCCTGACGGAAGCGTTGCGGCAAACGTTGTTGTTTTTGCAAAAAAAAGGCGGGGAAATCTATCCCCTTACCCAAGCGGCGTACGCGTTTTACGCCCAAGCACAAAATAAAAGAAAGGCAAGGAGTAATTATGGAACAAGTAACGAGTAAAGCGTTGGCGATTGAAATTTGTAAGGCGTTGTCGGATAAACTCGGCAAGGATATTATCGTGCTGTACGTGCGTGAAAAAACCGACCTTTGTGATTACTTTGTAATCGCAAGCGGCAGCAACGCGCCGCAAATCA
>JAZSGC010000001.1:0-5487 GCA_045532525.1 Candidatus Scatosoma sp. | reverse complement strand
GGGCAGGTACGCGATTATTTGCAAAATCACCCTGAAATGCGGCTGTTAAAGCAGGAAAAGCTGTATCCGCACAAGGTGGACGGAGAAGGGCATTTTGTGGCGTTATTCGAAAAGCAATCGCGCGTAGAAGAATGGGAAACGCGGTTAAAGGAAGCGCGCGCAAGCGTTACGCAGGACGGGCAAAAAGCCTATCGCGCGTTTGAGAAAACGTTTTTTAAGGAACGGTTCGCTTGCCGTTTACACGAAGTCAACGGTATTTTATATGAATTGCCCGAGGGTGTATTTGACTGGAAGGGCTTGCAGGTATTGCGGGTAGGCGTACGGCTTGGCGAAGTGAAAAACGGTCGCTTTGAGCCGTCTCATTCGTTGGCGATGTGTGTGGATAGCCAAGCGTGTCAAAACGTGTTAAACTTATCGCAAACGGACGTGCGGGTGGAAAAATATTTACGCGGAGAAACCTTGGATTGCGACGATAAGGAAAACGGCTGGTGTTTGGTTTGCGTGGAAGGCTTGCCCATCGGCTGGGGAAAAGCGGTGAACGGAACGCTGAAAAATCATTTGCCTAAGGGGTTGAGAAAGTAAAAAGAGAGCGGCATAAAATAAGCCGCTCTTTTTGTTTTGCCTTATGAACGCACGTTTATATACGATTTATCGTTGATACGCTTACCCTTAATAATAAGAAAAAACCCGCCGCGGCGTTATGCCTAGGCGGGATTTTCCGTTGTTGAATTTATTTCAATCAATCGTTGTAGGGGCTGTCTTCATCGGGTTCTTCCTTCGCCTTGGGAGCGTCGGTTTTTTCCGTTTTTTCAGCCTTTTCTTTTTTCGCTTTCTTAGCTTTGGACGTACGGGATTTCTTTTGAAGCTTGCCCGTCTTTTCCAAAATCTTACGAATGACTACTACGGCGATAACGAATACAAGTACGGCTGCAATCGCAATCGAGCTGAACAGCATAAAGAAGTTGGTGTCGTCGCCCGAAGACGTGTTCTTGTCGTTGTCGGGGGTGCTGCTGCTGTCGTTCTTGTCGATGGACGCAGGGGTTACCGTAACGTCTTGGAAGGAGTAGTCTGCAAAAATTCTCAACGTATCCGATTCGGTGTATTCAAGGTATGCCGTACCCGAAGTGTTCTTGGAATAGGTGTAGCTTTCTGCATACAAATCGCCGTATTTGTTCTTGTCAAGCTCTTTGTCATAACGCAAGTAGGAAGCGCTGTCGTACCAAGAGAATACGCTTTCAAACGCCACCGCGCCTTTCGCTTCGAAGCCTTCCTTATCGTTTTCGTAATCGGAAATAATCTTAGTGAAGGTGTTTTCCGCGTCGCTTGCGTTGTTCATATCGAACGCCACGTACGAATCTACGGGGTTACCTGCGCCGTTTCTTTCACCGCTCCAAACCTCCAAACGGTAGGTCTTTGCGGACGCGCCCGTGTGGATATAGAAAGAAACGTTTTGCCAGCTGTCGCCCGTATTGCCGACCTTTGCCATCAACTGCTTGCTTTCCTGCTTTTCAAAGCGGCAGGGGAGAAGGTTGGTATCCGTATCCGATTTTTTGGTTACGTCGTACAAGTCTTTGACAGGTACCGAGTACTGGTCCTTATCCTTGTCGTATCTTGCGTAGTAGGTGCTATCCGCTTTATTGTAATAGAATGCGATGCCGTCTAAGCCTTGGCTATCCCAAGTGCTGTAATCGCGTTCCGTGCCGCCCTTTGCAACCAAAAGGTTGCCCGTAGCTTCGTCTTTCGTATAGGCTTGGAGATTTGCGAAATAGTCGCCGTAAGCTTTCTTCGCTTCTTCATCAAGATTCTTGTATGCGAGCCAGTTTTTGTTGACGGTGTACAAGCCGTTGTTTTGACGGTTGAACGCCACTACTTCACAGTCTTCGTCCGCACAGATATTGCCCTTATCGTCGTACCAGTAGGTAAGATTTCTACCGATAGAAAGGGGAGAAGCGTACGTCTTATCGTCCGCGTCAATCAAATAAATATAAGCAAACGTGTTCGCTGCGTTCGTCGGGTCTAACGCGCCGACCTTTACGGCAACCGAAACCTTTTTATAGGTGTTTGCACCGATGGTTACGTTATCCTTTGCGATATAGCCGTATGCCTTGTCGATAAGGTTATCGTTATTTTTATCGTTGTCGTTTTGGGGATTTTCCGCGTCTTTGTACAGCGTGTTCCAAATCAACAAGGGTTGCGTTCTGTCGCTGATAGAGTCGCTGTTGTAGACCTTGGAGAACATTTTGCTCCAAACGCCGTCGGCAGTCGTTTCGCCCGTAGCTGTTTTCAGCTTGTCAATGATAAGCGCGGTGCTGCCTTGGGGGGTAGAGAAATATTCCTTGAAGGAATCCTTATTCAAAAGCCCTGCGTAAGGATAGTTGTCTACGTTGTTGTGCGTACCGTTGCCGGTGTGTTGGTTTACGCGATAGCTATCGCTGTAAACGCCCATATAATTCATCGGGGTTGCAAGACCTTCGTCCAATGCGTTGGAAGGAACGTTTGCCGCGGAGTCGAAGCCGCTGTCGCCCGTTGCCGTTTCCTTTTGTACGCCTTTCACGGAAACAACCTGCGCATACGTGCCTGCGGAAACCGCTTCGTTATATTCCACCTTGCTCATCGGATATACTTCAAATTTGGTCATCGCCGCGAAGCCTTCGATATAATCGTCCTTCGTCGTGCCCGTAATCGTCGTAGGCCCGAAGTTGAAGGTCAAGGAGAACTGTGCGTTGTCTTTTTCCGTATAAGCGTTTTCTACGAAGAAGAAGTACTGCTGCCAGCCGTCGTGAACGTCTTTATCTTCCTTGCCGTTGACGTCTAAATCTACCTGAACGGGGGTGATGGACGTGGTGTCGATTGCGGAGAAGCCGGGCTTGTTCGTGCCGTCGATAAGCGTAACGCCTGCGCCCGTGCGGCCTTTCATATCCGACGTCTTTACGAAGAAGGAAATAGCAAGGTATTCGGCGGTGTTGCCGTCCGCGCCTTTATAGTTTTTAAACTGGAAGGGGGAGCTGCTTTCCCAAGTATACGCTACGCCGTTTGCGCTGAGCAACATCAAAATGGGACTGTTTTGCGCGAAGTCGTAAACGTTTTTATCCTCGTCCAAGAAATAGCTATTGTAAACGGCCTTTAAATAGGGGTTGTTCGTGTTAGCGGCTTCCGTTTCGATGGCTGCCACGTTAGAGAAAATTTTCTGTACGTCGTTGGTGGAATCGAAGCCTTCGCCGAGATTGCCGTAAACGTTGCCGCCCTTTTCGGAGGTTACCGTTTCGTTGCCGTAAAGCGTAGTGGTCGGCTTCGCGTCGTTTACGTTGAAGAAGTCGCCAACGTTCACGGGAGTCAAGCCGTAGGAAAGGTTGAGCTCGAATACGTCAAGATTGCTGTTCGTTCCTTGCGTTTCCACCGTTTTGGTGTCCGCGTCGTCGGTGAACGAGAAAGTTTTATCAATCTTGGTTGCTTCCTGTTGGTTTGCTTCGGTTAAAAGGGCTGCATACTTTTCGTAAGAAACGGTTTTGCATTCGATATCGTCGAAGAAGGCATAGCCGTTTACGTACTCGTGCGAGTTATCGGAGTCGCCCATACCCAAGCCAAGCACGATGGTGAAGGTCGTGTCCGTATACGCAGAGCCTTTCAAGTAGAAGGTATACTGCTTCCAGCCGTTGTTGTCCGTCACCGCTTGCGTGTTGATATTCTTTACGGAAAGCACGGGTAATTGCTTGCTGCCAACGGAGTGCGTTACGTTGATATACGCGCCTTTGTTGGTAGGCTCTTGGGGAGCGCCGTCGTTGTCGCCCGTTCTCAGTTCCATCGTTTTTACCCAAACGGAGAAGGTTGCCGCCGTACCCGCTTTTACCGTAACGGTGGTATCGGACGTATACTTCTTTGCTTCGCCAAACGATTTTGAAAGCGCCGTGTCAAGCTCTTGCTTGGTGCTTTGGTTGTGGATCATCAGCACGTTTTTGCCCTTGCCGTAGTCCGCTTCTTCGTCTACGAGTTTATAATCGTGCGTGAGCGGATTTTCAAGGGGAGTGCCGTCGACCTTCATAGGCAAATCTTTCGCCGCGATATTAAACGATTCGTAGAAATCCTTTAATTCGGTGGCAATTTTGTCGTTGGGGTTGGCTTTTTTCCACGCTTCGTAGTAAGCGAGCTTGTCCTTAACGGTCAAAGCGCCTTCCGTTTCAAAAAGCTTCTTCGCTTCTTCTTCGGTGAGTTTGGAAATATCCCCGTCGTATTTAGACGTGGTAAGCTCGTCCCATTCGGATACGTTTACGATACCGCTAGCCGCTTGCGAATCGCCCGAGGACGATTTGCTGGGTCTCCAACCGCTTACCGTGCCTGCGCCGATGACGTTCAAGCCTTCGTTGGTGTTGAACGTTTCAAAGTCGCTGTTGGTAATTTTCAAATTGCTGTTGACGGAAGTGGTAGGCTTCGTCGTCGTGCTATCATCCGGAGAAGTGCTGTTGCCTTTGCCGTTGTCGCAAGCGGCGAAAGCCGACGCGCCCGACGCTACCATCAAGCAGGACAGGAAAAGGGCAAGAAAATTCTTTTTGCTTTTTCTGGAACTAGTTTTCATATAACCACCTTTGGTTTTTTTGTCGTTGATTTACAAGATAGGAAAAATCGATTGCCGCTAAGCGGCATAATAGGGATTTTAACCTATACCCTACTATTTTAATACAAAATCGTTTTATTAGCAAGCATTTATGACGGCAAAACCAAGAAAAAGTTTTATAAAAAATAAAAAAATTGCTTATATTATAGTGAAAGGAGTGCGTATGGATAATCCGCGGAAAAAAAACGGGAAATTTTCACAAATCTTTTGCGGGGTTTTGGTAGGGATTGCCAACAGCTTATTCGGCGGGGGCGGCGGTATGCTTGCCGTACCCCTTTTACAGCAAACGGGGTTAAAGGAAAAGCAGGCGCACGCCACGGCGATTTTGGTCATTTTACCCGTTTCCGCGCTTTCGTTTTTGTTATACGCCTTTCAGGGTTATTGCGATTTTTCGGTGCTTATCCCCACGTCGATAGGGGTAGTGGCCGGGGGAATTTTGGGCGCGAAATGGCTGGGGAAGCTGCCGACGCGGACGGTGAATTTGCTGTTTGCCGCGTTGCAAGCATTGGCTGGGATATTCCTTTGTTTCTTCGGGAAAAGATAGTGGGCAGGTATGCGTTGAAAGTAAAAAGACGTAGGCAGGTGTGCGTTGAAATAACGCGGATTTTACGGCGGTTTATGAAAAAATCCGCTTTGAGTAAGGGGTGAGAATGAGCTTTTACTTATACGTATTGTTAGGTTTTTTGGGTGGAATTCCTGCGGGAATGGGTATGGGCGGCGGTACGGTGACCATACCCTTGCTGGTGCTTGTGGGAGGCGTAGGGCAAAAGGTGGCGCAATGCGCAAATTTGTTTTCCTTTTTGCCGATGAGCGTCGGGGCGTTAAAAACGCACGCGGATAACGGACTTTTAAAAACGGACGGGCTGGCGTGGACGATT
>JAZSGC010000020.1:0-16651 GCA_045532525.1 Candidatus Scatosoma sp. | reverse complement strand
GGCGCGAAATGGCTGGGGAAGCTGCCGACGCGGACGGTGAATTTGCTGTTTGCCGCGTTGCAAGCATTGGCTGGGATATTCCTTTGTTTCTTCGGAAAAAGATAGTGGACAGGTACGCGTTGAAAGTAAAAAGACGTAGGCAGGTGTGCGTTGAAATAACGCGGATTTTACGGCGGTTTATGAAAAAAATCCGCTTTGGGTAAGGGGTGAGAATGAGCTTTTACTTATACGTATTGTTAGGTTTTTTGGGTGGAATTCCTGCGGGAATGGGTATGGGCGGAGGTACGGTGACCATACCCCTGCTGGTGCTTGTGGGAGGCGTAGGGCAAAAGGTGGCGCAATGCGCAAATTTGTTTTCCTTTTTGCCGATGAGCGTCGGGGCGTTAAAAACGCACGCGGATAACGGACTTTTAAAAACGGACGGGCTGGCGTGGACGATTTTGCCCGCGCTTGCCCTTTCCGCGCTAGGCGCAAGCTTGGCGGCGGCGTTGCCCGCACAGCTTTTAAAACGAGCCTTCGGGGTATTCTTGATAGGCTTATCTATCGTCAGTTTTTATCGGGAGCTACACGGCAACACCCACGCAAAAGAGTAAACGGAAAGAGTTGACAAAGGGGTGGGAGTATGCTACAATATTTCCCTGTAAGGAGAGAAAAAATGCGTAAGTACAAGTACGTTTTGTTTGATTTAGACGGCACGCTGACCCGTTCTCATTACGGGATTTTTAACTGTTTCCGCTATGCCTTAAAGAAAATGGGCTGGACGGAAGAACCGTCGGAGACGGTTTTGCGCAAGTGCGTAGGTCCGTCTCTGGAATATTCGTTTGAAAACTATTTTGGAATGAGTAAGGAAGACGCGGCGTTGGCTACGGCGAAATATCGGGAACGCTACAAGAACGTCGGGCTGTGGGAAAACGAGCCGATGGAAGGGGCGTTGGAATGCTTGCAGGCATTAAAAAAAGCGGGATACGTGCTTGCGATGGCAACGTCTAAGCCTAAGATTTTTGCCGACCAAATTGTGGCGAAGTACGGATTTTCTCCCTATTTTTCGGCGCAAGTCGGATGCGGATTAGACGGGAGCTTCCCCACGAAGGCTTCGGTGATTGCCGAAGCGATGCGCCAGCTTTCCGCAAGCAAGGATGAATGTCTTATGGTGGGGGATAGATTTCACGACGCGGACGGCGCAAGGGAAAACGGCGTGGATTGCGCATTGCTGGAAGTCGGCTATGCGGAAGAAGGGGAAATGGAGCAGGCAAAGCCTGCATACGTCTTTGCGGATTTTGCGGCGTTGACGGCGTTTTTAACAAAATAAATAGAATACGGAATATAGCGACGCTATAAAAACGAACGGGGAAACGAAAGGTTTTTCCGTTTTTTGTTTAGTCCTTTAAAAAAGGGATGGATTTTGCGAAGAAAAAATAAAGTTTTTTTGGCAAAATGTACGAAAAAAACGACGGAAAATGTCCAAAATAAAAAAAATTGTGTAAATGTAGGAAAAATTTTCAAAAAGGGTATTTACAAAACGTATTTATTGTGGTAAACTATGGGAAAATTCAAAATGGGGACAAAGGGGATTAAATATTGTAGCGCGTGCAAGGTATAAACGCCGTTGCGTTCGCCCCTCGCCCCGCCTTTCTTGGCAAAAAGGCAAAAAACAAATAAAGAAAATTACACGAAAGGCGGATGAAAAATCTGTCTACGAAAACAGAGGTAGGATTGTGGAAAGATTAGGTATTATCGATTTAGGCTCGAACACCGCGAGATTGGTTATCGTGGATATGTTTGCCGAAAACCATTATATGGTCGTGGACGAGTTAAAGGAAAGCGTTAGACTTGGTCAGGATATGGACAGGGACGGGTTTTTGAAGCCGCAAAGAATTGCGGAAACCATCAAGACCTTGAAGATGTTTAAAAAGCTTTGCGACGCTTCCAACGTAGACCGTATTATTGCGGTTGGAACGGCGGCGGTTCGCCGTGCAAAAAATCAGCGTTCGTTCTTGGATGAAATTCAAGTGAGCTGCAATATCACCATTCGCGTGCTCTCCGAAGAGGAGGAAGCGTTCTTGGTATATCGCGGGGTTATCAATTCGATGGATATTCCCAAAGGCTTGATTTTGGAAATCGGCGGCGGCAGCACGAAAATCATTTATTACAACCGCCGTAACGTGTTGGGCCACGCAACGTTGCCCTTTGGCGCGGTAACCCTTACCGATTTATTCGCAAGCGACGCAACGCCCGAAGAATCGGCGGCGCACGTGGAAGAATTCTTCACCGAACAGCTGAAAAAGCTGCCTTGGTTAAAGGACATTGACCCTGAAACGCAAATGATCGGCGTGGGCGGTTCTTTCCGTAACCTGTTCAAAATCAGCAAGCTCGTTAGAAAATATCCGCTGGATTTGGCGCATAATTACAAGCTTGCGACGGAAGATTTTACGGGCATCTACAATATGCTGAAAGCCTTGGACGTAGATAAACGCAAGAAAATTAAGGGGCTTTCTCCTGCCCGCGCGGATATTATGCCTGCGGCGATGGCAATCGTGAAGTCTTTTGTTTCGTATATGAACGTTGAAGAATTCACCATCGGCGCGTGCGGTTTACGCGAAGGCTTGATGGTCAATCAGGCGTTGCCTATCACCCTTGAAAAGCCCATTTCCGACGTTTTGGGATATTCGCTTGACCGCTTGGTGAGATATTATAACTGCGACCCCAAGCACGTTGAGCACGTATTGCAGCTTTCCGTGCAGCTGTTTAAACAGCTCCGCGTGTTGCATAAATTCTCCCGTCAGTACTTGAAAGTACTGAAAATCGCGGCAAGCCTGCACGATTGCGGAAAGTGCGTGCAATTCTATCACCACGCGAAGCATAGCTGGTATATCGTTTTGAACTCGTCTATTTATGGCGCGACGCATAGAGAAATCGTGTTGGCGGCGTTTGTTGCCGGTTGCCATAACCACGAAGACGTGCCGATGATTGAATGGCAAAAATATAAGGATATTCTTTTGGAAGAAGACCTGGAAGCGGTGAAAAAGCTGGGCGTATTGCTGCGCATTGCCGAAAGCTTGGATAGAACGCATTGCGGTATGGTAACGGGCTTGAATTGCGACGTCCTGGGCGATTCCGTGATTATGAAAACGATTGTGGCGGGCGACGCCGCGCTGGAAATCTGCGACGCGGAAACGGCAAGCGTAGAGTTTAAAAAAGCATTCAAAAAGAATTTGGAAATTTTGTAAAAATGAAAGGAAAAGCCGCTCCTTCGCCTGCGGAAAAGGGAACGGGGCGGCTTTATTTTACGGTATGTGGATTTTGGCAAGCGCTTCTCCGCGGCGCAAGGAACTTTTGGCGGAGCTGCTTCCCGAATTTGAAATCGTGCCTTCCCGCGCGGACGAAGAAGTGATGGGCTACCCTTCGCCGAAGGCGTTGGTGAAAATTTTGGCGACGAGAAAGGCGTCCGAAGTGGCGCGGCGACCTGAACACGAAGGGAAATACGTCGTTGGGTCGGATACTATCGTGGCGTACGGCGGCAAAGTGCTTGGAAAACCAAAGGACGAAGCGGACGCATTCCGTATGCTTAAAATGCTTTCGGGTAAAAAGCACGCCGTGTATACGGGCGTTTGCATTTGCGTTTGCAAGGGCGGAGAGGCTGTGTATAAAACGAAAGCGGCAAAGACGGACGTGTGTTTTAACGAGCTTTCGGACGAATGGATTACGGAGTATATCCGTAGCGGTTCGCCGATGGACAAGGCGGGCGCGTACGGTATACAGGACGGCGGCTTGGTAAAAAAAATCAAGGGAAGCTACTCCAACGTCGTGGGCTTGCCGTTAGAGCTTTGCGAAAAGATGATAAACGAGATAAAGAAGCAGTAAACATACATTCAACGCATACCTGCCCCCGCTATTTTTGGGGAAATCGGAGGAAATTATGATAAAACTTGCAATTGATATGGGTTCGTCGATGACCAAAATTTACCGCGCGGATACGAACAGCGGCATCGTTTTGGCGGAGCCGTCTTGCGTGGCGGTGGTTACTGGCGAACAAATCAAGGCGATCGGCAAAGAAGCCAAGAGCCTTATCGGGAAGACGGCGGAATTTACCAGTATTATTTATCCCGTATACGAAGGCGAAATTGTAAATATGCGCCTTGCGGAAGCGATGCTGAAAGAATTCCTTTCCCGCATAGACGTGAAGGCTTCCGCGCTGCGTAGAGCGCAAGTGCTCTTTTCCGTGCCCTGCGGCATTTCGGAACGCGCGTTGGCGGATTATATCGCGCTCACCGAAGAATGTGGCTTAAAAAAGGTTTGGTTTGTGGAACAGCCCTATTTAACGGCGCTGGGCGCAGGCGCAATCGTCAGCGATACCGACCCCATTTTTTGCTTGGATATCGGTGGCGGCGTTTCTAATGCGGCAGTGATTTCCGCGGACGGCATCATTGCCGGCATTTCGATGAATATCGGAGGCAACAATATGGACGCCAACATCATTTCCCGTATTGCCAGCAATTCCGAGCTGTTGGTCGGGGCATTAACGGCAGAAAAGATTAAAAACGAAATTTGTTCCCTTTCTTCCAGCGCGCTTGGCTCGATGGTGGCGGAGGGAAGCTCGACAAAGACCTGTCAGCCGGCAGCCGTACCCGTGCAAGCGGCGGATTTGACGGAATGCGTACGCGTATACGTTAATAAAGTAGTGGAATACGCCATCGAAGTGCTGCGTACCTTGCCCGCCGAAGTGGCGGCAACCGTCAACCGCAACGGCGTGTTGCTTTCGGGCGGGATTATGAAAATTCCGTACGTACCGCAGTATATCGGCTCTATGCTGGGTATGCGTTACCGTGTGAGCGAAGAACCGCAATTTTCCACCGTGCTGGGCGGCGGTTTATTGCTTCGTGACAAAGCGCTTTTGAACCGTTTTGCAAAAAACAAAGAATAAAAAATCGACAAAAACGGGTGTTTTACGAACGAAAAGATAAATAAAATAGAGCGGACGGAAGAATATATTCTTCCGTCTTTTTTTCCGCAAAAATTTTTTTACGATTTTGCAAAAAATTTTTAAAAAACCTATTGACAAACGGATTTTTTTTGGTATAATAAAGGTACAAAAGAAAGAACGAAACAAAAAATGTTCGTTTCTTTCAAAAATCAACGGAGAACACACCGATGAACACATAAAGCGTAGCCGAGGGAAATCGGCAAAGGGTCGTAGGGATACGACAAAGGGACGGTCGCGAGAGAGCGACAAAAAATGGAAAGGAGGGTACGAAAAGCGATGATTCCTTCCCAGAGTGAGGCAAGCACTTAAAAATTGCCAAAAGGTGAGGGAAAACACCGAAAAAGACGCCGATAAAATACAGGCGTTCGTTTACAAACCTAGAACGGGGCAAATGGAAGATTGACGAAGCTTCGGTAGGCGCTCGGCTGTCGGAAAGCGACGGGGGAGAAAGCGAACAAACACGGGAATACAAAGGAATTTGACGAAATTTCAATGGTTGTCGGAAAAGGCGTTTTCAAAAGAAAACGGGAGAAAAGAAACAAGGAGGAACACAGGAATGACGTGCGTAACTCCAAAAAGCAAAACTGTAAAGAACGAGGATACTCCAACGGGCTAGGTAATCCCATCGACGGGATGTCGAAGAGATTATTTAATAAGGAGGTAAATTGAAATGATTTATATCCTTACCGAGAGGTATGCAAACAAGAAATAAGAAAAGAGGTATAGACCAATGAACGAAATGAACGAGGGCGTTCGTTAAAAAGAAGTACCCTGTATATTTGCGGCAATTAAGCCGGCAAGCGACGTATGGCTCGCACCCAACAGGTGAAAAGAAAAGGGAACGCCCATACAACTGAATATGAAAATAACACCCCTGCCGATAGACAGGGGTTTTATGTTGCCGTTCGCGTCGAAGTTGTGTAAAAAACATAAAAGGGCGGGGCAGGTACGCGTTGAAATAAGAAAGGGGCGAATATTCGCCGCTTTATCGTTATATATTTTCCGTTTTAAATTTGCAAACTCAGCTATACTAAAAGGCTTGTACAACGCCGACCGCTCACACAGCACGCACGCCTTATGAAAGAACGTACGGCTTCGTAGTAAGACTGGATGCAAACTCAGCTATACTAAAAGGCTTGTCCAACGCCGACCGCTCACACAGCGCACACGCCTTATAAAAGAACGTACGGCTTCGTAGTAAGACTGGATGCAAACTCAGTTTGCTAGAAGGCGATTTTTTCTTCGATATACGCAATCGCGTCTTCCACGGACAAGCGTACCTGCTGCATCGTATCACGGTCGCGCACGGTTACGGTGTTATCTTCTAAGGTATCAAAGTCTACCGTTACGCAGAAAGGCGTGCCGATTTCGTCCTGACGGCGATAACGCTTACCGATAGAGCCTGTTACGTCGTAGGTTGCAGGGAATTTCTTCATCATCTTCGCGTAAATTTCGTCCGCCTTTTCCGAAAGGTTCTTTTGCAAAGGCAAAACCGCGCATTTATAAGGCGCAAGGAAGGGATGTAAACGCAAAACGGTGCGTACGTCATTCTTTTCCGCGTCTACCACTTCTTCGTCGTAAGCGTCGGTAAGGAAAGCGAGTACTACGCGGTCCGCACCAAGCGAAGGTTCGATAACATAGGGCACGTAGCGTTCGTTGGTGACGGGATCGAGATAGGTGATGGGCTTACCGCATTCTTTTGCGTGCTGCGAAAGGTCGTAATCCGTTCTATCCGCAATGCCCCAAAGTTCGCCCCAGCCGAAAGCGAATTTGTATTCAAAGTCCGTCGTCGCTTTGGAATAGAAGCAAAGCTCTTCGGGAGAATGGTCGCGCAAATGCAGGTTTTCTTCTTTCATACCCAGCGAAAGCAACCAGTCGCGGCAGAAATCCTTCCAGTATGCAAACCATTCCAAATCCGTGCCGGGCTTGCAGAAGAATTCCAGCTCCATTTGCTCAAATTCACGGGTACGGAACGTGAAGTTACCGGGCGTGATTTCGTTACGGAAGGACTTACCGATTTGACCGATACCAAAAGGCACGCGCAAGCGCGTGGAACGCTGTACGTTTTCAAAGTTGACAAAAATACCTTGCGCCGTTTCGGGACGAAGATAAACGGTGTTCGCGCTGTCTTCGGTAACCCCTTGGAAGGTCTTGAACATCAAATTGAATTTACGGATAGACGTGAAATCGGAGTTGCCGCAAACGGGGCAAACGATTTTGTGTTCGGTGATGAACGCTTCCAAGGCGTCGTTGTCCATACTTTCCACCTTAACGTCCATACCCTTTTTCGCCACGTAATTTTCCACAAGATTATCAGCGCGATGGCGCGCTTTACAAGACTTACAGTCCATAAGCGGGTCGGAAAATCCGCCAAGATGTCCCGAAGCCTGCCAAGTGCGCGTATTCATTAAAATTGCGCAGTCTACGCCCGTGTTGTGGGGATTTTCTTGAATAAATTTCTTCCACCACGCCTTTTTTACGTTGTTTTTCAGCTCTACGCCCAAAGGACCGTAATCCCAAGTGTTCGCAAGCCCGCCGTAAATTTCGCTGCCGGGGAAAATGAACCCCCTGTTTTTACAAAGGGAAACGAGTTTTTCCATCGTTACCGCTCTTTTTTCAGCCATAACCGTATCTCCTTACGTTTATAAAATTTCTTATCTTGGTTATTATACAATAGTTTCGCCCCGCAAGTCAATCGTTGCAGGGCGGTTTTTTCCGTTTTTCGCGGATTAGAGTTTGAGTTTTTTGAACAGGAAAGGAACGAGCAGGGTCGCCGCGGACACCGTAAGGAAGTATTTTGCGAACTTCCAAGGCAGCAATTCCAAGAACCCAAAGGGCAGGAAAGAGAACAAAGCGAACACCGCGCCCACGCAGCCCAAGCCCACCAACGCGCGCAAAATTCTATTTTTTACGCCTTTGGCGTCTTCAAACTTGATAAACTTGTTTTCTATCGGCAAGCAAATGGCGGAAGCTAAGGTGCAGGCGCAAATTTCCACCATACTCTTGTTGGTGTGGAAAATGCAGGTAAACACAATGGAAAGCAGGGCAAAGCCCGCAAAAATATACCATTTTGCTTTTTCAAATTTTTGATAGGTGAGTTCCCAAAAACAGGCGAACAAAATACCCAAAGCCGCGCCTACAAGTACGTCGGTGGGGTAATGTACGCCGAAATATAATCTCGACCACATTACGCCGAGTGTAAGTAAGGGGAAAAGCACCCAAGCCCACCATTTTTTGTAACGGAACGCGCCCGTGAAAAACATGCCCGCGCTCATTTGCGAATGTCCGCTGGGGAAGGATTCATACGGCATCAATTCCGTGGTGGAAAGCAGGGGATCGGCGTCGATTTCCACGCGCGATACTTTGCCCGTGGTGTACGGACGGGGGCGCGCCACCGTAAGCTTGATAAAGCTGTTCACCGTCATCGACGAGAAGGAAACGAGCACGAGCTTTTCGCCAAGCTTCTTTTCGTAAATCCAGTAAAGCAAGCAAATCAAAACGACGAGAAAGAGCGTTTCGCCGAACAGGGAGAACGCAAACGCGCAGGCTGTGCCAAACCCGTTGCGTAAGTTTTCAAAAAATTGTAAAATTGACATTTCCATACGACCATTATAACATATTCCAAAGGAAAAGTACAAAAAAAATTGCAAAAAAATAAAAAAAATAAGGAAGAATTATTCCTTTTTTTTGAAATATATGTTATAATGATATAACTGGTATTCTATACACAAGCGCGCGTGGGCGTTATGCACGGCTGCATTATGCGCTCGTATGCGTAAAGATTAGAGTGAACGACAAGAAATTTGGAGAGAATAAGTATGCTTTCGGATATCGAAATTGCTGAATCTGCGCAACTGCTTGACATTCGCGAAGTCGCGAAAAAACTCAACCTTACCGAAAACGAATTAGAGCTTTACGGAAAATACAAAGCGAAAATTTCTCTGCCGAAAGACGCGAAGCGCAAAGCAAAGCTTATTTTGGTGACGGCAATCAACCCCACGGCTTCGGGGGAAGGGAAAACCACCGTTTCCATCGGCTTGGCGGACGGGCTTTCCCAAATCGGCAAAAGCGCTTGCCTTGCCTTGCGTGAGCCTTCGCTTGGCCCTGTGTTCGGGATTAAAGGCGGCGCGGCAGGCGGCGGATATGCGCAGGTCGTGCCGATGGCAGACATCAATTTACATTTCACGGGCGATTTGCACGCAATCACGGCGGCAAACAACCTGCTTTGCGCGTTGATGGACAACCACATTTTCCGTGGCAACGAATTAAAAATCGACGTCAATAACATCTATTTCCATCGCTGTATGGATATGAACGAACGCCAGCTTATCAATATCACCATCGGCGGTAAGGGCAGGGGGGTAGAACGCGAAGACCACTTCGACATTACTGCGGCAAGCGAAATTATGGCAATTTTGTGCCTTGCCACCGATATAGACGATTTAAAAAAGCGTTTGGGCAACATTATCGTGGGCTTAAATACCGACGGCGACTACGTCCGCGCAAAGGATATTCCCGGTGCGGTAGGCTCGATGGCGGTGCTTTTAAAAGAAGCAATGAAGCCGAATTTGGTGCAGACCTTAGAACACACCCCCGCCATTATCCACGGCGGCCCGTTTGCGAATATTGCGCACGGCTGCAACAGCGTGCAAGCAACGTACGCGGCGATGAGCCTTGCCGATTACGCGGTGACGGAAGCGGGCTTCGGCGCGGATTTGGGGGCGGAAAAGTTTTTGGACACGAAATGCCGCGCGGCGGGCATCGAACCCGATTGCGTCGTTATCGTAGCCACCGTCAAGGCGTTAAAATTGCACGGCGGCGCGGATAAGGCAAGCCTTTCCCAAGAAAATCTCGACGCGCTGGAAAAGGGTATGCCCAACCTGTTAAAGCATATCGAAAACGTGAAAAACGTGTACAAAAAACCCGTGGTAGTGGCGATGAACCGTTTCTTTACCGACACGCAGGCGGAAACGGACTTGGTGATCGAAAAGGTACGCGGCGCGGGCGCGGTGGCGGTGTTCACGGACGTCTTCTTGAAGGGCGGTGAAGGCGGCAAGGAGCTGGCGGAAGAAGTGGTAAAGGCTTGTGAAATTCCCTCTAAGTTAGAACACCCTTATCAATTAGACGAAGGCGTTTGCGAAAAAATCGAAAACGTAGCCAAGAAAATTTACGGCGCGGACGGTGTAGATTTTTCCGCGGAAGCGCTGACAAAAATCAAGACGATAGAAGAAAAAGGCTGTGGGAATTTGCCCGTTATTGTGGCGAAAACACAGTATTCCCTTTCCGACAACGCAGAGCTGCTCGGCAGACCCCAAGGCTTCCGTATCACGGTGCGTGACGTCGTGTTAAAGGGCGGCGCGGGCTTTATCGTAGCCATTGCCGGCAAAATTATGTTAATGCCCGGGCTTGGGGCGCACCCCGCCGCGGAGAAGATTGATTTATTAAGCGACGGAACAATAGTCGGCTTATCTTAAAACGGACGTATATGCGTCGCATTTCTGCGTTGCGGTCCGCATTTTCTCGGTCACGTACGTCTAAGTACGCTCCCGTCAAAAATTGCTCCCGCGCCTTGAACTGCTCGCATCTCCGCCGTTTTCCCGTTGGGATAAAGCAACGTAGAGTCGGAGTTTTGGCCACGTACGTCCAAGTACGCTCCCTGCAATGTGTGCGCAAAGTCTTGTCTTATTCCGTTTTCCCGTTGGGATAAAGCAACAACAATTTTTATCAATATAACCATTATCATTTTTATAAAAGAGAGAAATTATGAAAACGATTGAAGCAACCAATTTTATCGAACAAATTATCAACGACGACATTGAAAACGGCAAAATTAACGCCGTACAAACGCGTTTCCCGCCCGAACCTAACGGGTATTTGCATATCGGACACGTGAAAAGTATGCTCGTCAACTTCGGTACGGCGAAAAAGTACGGCGGAAAATGCAATCTCTTTTTTGACGATACCAACCCGTCCAAGGAAAAAACGGAGTTTGTCGACGCAATTCGTAAGGATATTGCGTGGGTGGGCTACGACTGGGCGAAAGAAGTATATGCTTCCGATTTCTTCGACGTCATCTACGAATACGCGGAAAAACTGATTACGGACGGCAAGGCGTTCGTTTGCGACCTTACCCCCGAAGAAATTTCCGCTACTCGCGGTACGCTGACCGAAGCGGGAAAGGAAAGCCCTTATAGAAACCGTTCCGTGGAAGAAAATTTACAGCTTTTCCGCGAAATGAAAGCAGGGAAATATCCCGACAGCAGCAAGTGCTTGCGTGCAAAAATCGATATGGCGTCGCCGAATATGAATATGCGCGACCCTGTTATCTACCGCATTTTGCGCTGTACTCATCACCGCACGGGGGATAAGTGGTGTATCTATCCTATGTACGATTACGCGCACCCTATTTGCGACTATTTGCAGGGCGTGACCCATTCCCTTTGCACGTTGGAATTTGAAGACCATAGACCCTTATACGATTGGGTGGGTATTCAGCTTGGCTTTGCACCCAAGCCCCGCCAAATTGAATTTGCGCGCCTTGCCATCACCAACACGGTAATGTCTAAGCGTTATTTGAAAAAGCTGGTGGAAGAAGGACACGTACACGGCTGGGACGATCCCCGTATGCCGACGGTAACCGGTCTTCGTAACCGCGGTGTACCCCCCGAAGCGTTGCTTGATTTTTGTACCAAAATCGGTATTGTAAAAGCCAACTCCGAATGTCAGCTTTCCTATTTGGAAGCTTGCATTCGCGATAATCTTAACGAAAATGCGGAACGCGCGATGGCGGTGCTCGATCCCTTAAAGGTCACCTTGACCAACTACGAAGGGGAAGAATGGCTGGATTCGGCAATTCACCCCTTAAAACCCGAGCTGGGTACAAGAAAGGTGGCGTTCTCCTCCGTTGTTTATATCGACAGAGCGGATTTCGCGCTTGTGCCCCCGCCCAAATACCAACGCTTGAAGCCGGACGGCTACGTGCGTTTGAAGGGTGCGTATATTATCCATTGCGACGAAGTGGTAACGGACGCGGACGGCAACGTGACCGAGCTGAAATGCTCGTATATCCCCGAAAGCCGTTCGTCCAACGACACCAGCGGTATTAAAGTCAAAGGCACGATTCAATGGGTAGACGGCAAAACGGGTGTGGACGCGGAAATCCGTAAATACGGCGTATTGCTCAAAGACGCGGAATATGCGGGGCAGGATTTTGGTGAGAGAATGAATCTTGACAGCGAGCATATTTTCCAAGGCAAGGCAGAGCCCTATTTGGCGGAAAGCGAAAACGAAAAAGCCTTCCAGCTGATGCGCGTTGGGTACTATAAAAAATGCGTAAACGAAGACGGCAAGCTTGTGTTGTCCGAAATCGTTTCGTTGAAAGATAATTTTAATAAATAAAGGAGAAAACTATGAGTCCTTTACATTCGATGCTTTCTTATTCCTCCGACCTTGGCGCGGTGTTGCCCGTACTTTTCCTTGTATTGACGGCGGCGGCGATTGCGCTTGGTTTTGTTTACGGCTACAAAAAAGGCGCGGTCAAGGTATCTTGGGGCGGCTTGGTATGGCTGTTTGCAGGCGGTATTTTTTCCGTTTGTGCAGCGGCGCTCAGCGGAACTTCCCTGTTTGGTTTAGACGGGAAATTTGAAGCGGATTTCGTGCAGTTCATCACCATTTTCTCGTTTGCACTTTTCCTTATCGGGCTTGGCTTGATTGCGTACGGACTTTGCAACCGCTATTACCGTCCCGAACTTCGCAAAGAAGAAGAAACGGACGATGAAGATGAGGAAGAAGTGGAGCTTTTCGGCGAACCGACCTTTGAATTTTCCGAAGATATCACCGCTCCGCAGTTCAACGATTACGTAGCGACCAAGGAAGAAACGGAAGACGGAGCGGCTGGCGCTTTAAAAGAAACGGAAGCGCCCATAACCAAAAAGAGCAGAGTGGTTGGCGGCGTAATTTTCGGCGCAACGCTGGGTCTTGTTGCCTTCCTTGTCTATTCCTGCATCATCCTGTTTATCAATGCAACGTCGTTGAACGCAACGGGTCTTGGCGCGATGTTCGATTGCGCGCTCGGCACAGCTATGCTGAAAGCGGCGCAGGCTTGCGCGTTGGATTTCCTGACCATCGGCGTCATCGTTGGTTTTGCTTGCCTTGGTTGGAAAATCGGGTTCATCAAGAGCTTGCGCGTGATGCTTATCACCGTGGGTTTTACGGCAGCGTTTGTCCTTTCTTTCGGTTTGCCGTTTACCCGTTTTGGCAGAGAAGGCTTCTTGCTGGGTAGCTTTGTCCGTAGATTAGACGGTGCGGTGGATTTGGTCGGCCCGAGATTTTCGGCGATTTTAAGTAGATTGATGGCGGGTACGATTTTGTTCTTGCTTTCGGGCGGCGTGATGGCGGTTGTATGCGTACTGTTACATAAGCTTGTAAAAAAATACAAAAAGCCCTTAAAGAACCGCACGTTAGACAGCGTTTTGGCTTGCGTAGCGTTTGCTATCGTTGGCGTTTTAACCGTGGGCGTGATTTGGTGCGTTATTTATACCTTCCAACATTTCGGCGTTATCGGCGTAGGCAGCGTGACCAGCGATAAAGCCTTACTTTCAAATGCGATGCTTAATGGTTTGGGTGCGTATTTAGGACGTTTTTGGGATTGCTTCGTAAGAGCATTCTAACCCATAAAAGCAAAAATAAGAGCGGACTTCTATCTTAGAAGCTCGCTCTTTTCATTTATGCTTTTTCCCGTTAAAAAGCTTTTGTCAAAAAGATGCTTGGGAAGCGGCTTGTTTTCTTGTATTGCGGAAAGAAAGGTTTGCGTTAGCTCACGTGTGTGCGCGCATATATTTAAAAATATGGAAGCGGTTTCTCGTTCGTGTTCTTCGCCGAACGCCGTTTGCAGCAAGGATAGGTTTTGTCGGGTTAGAAAGGTAAAGGATAGGGGCAGGTATGCGTTGAATAAGTTTATCGCGCGAAAAAAAGCAGGTTTTGTCAGGGGCGGAAAGCCACATTTTGCGGCAAGCGCGGCAAAGAACAAGAATAGCTCCTGTTTTTCGTCCTTGGAAAGCTTCACCTTAAAAAAACGGCGGTAATCTTCCTTGGCGGCTTGCGCGTAGGTCTTTCCGTATTCATAGTCGAGCGCATTTTCCAACCGTGAATGGGTCAAAAGGGATTTTCCTGCGGCGGCGTACACGTAGGGATGTAGCGTGGCGTCGGCGGCGTAGTGCGCGATATAGCCCGCAGCGTAAGCAAATAGGCTGGGGGAGTGCGTGGCGAAGCGATGAAGCAAGCGGAAGGTTTCGTATCCGCCTTGACGATGTAGATAAGAGCCAAAATTTCCCTTTTTGTGGCGCAGGAATTTGTAAAAGAAGCAAAAATCCGCGCCTTGCGCTCCGAAATAATACAAGGCGAGATGGGGGCGAATTTTTTCTTGCATTTGTGGCGGAAAGGACAAAAAGGCTTGCCTTGCCACCAAAAAGTGTGTATAAACAGACGGCATAAAAGAAGTATGCGCAAAAGTATAAAAAAATTGCGTACCGTCCCCAAACAAAGGGGCAGGTACGCGTTGAAAAAAATTATTCAAATTGATTTGCCAAAATGTCGGCGGTTAATCGCGCCAAATTCATATCCGAGCCGTCCATTTTTGCGCCGTCTTCTTTGGAAAGAACGGCAACCGCGCCAAGGCAGTCGCCACCAGCTACGATGGGAACAATGACTTGCGCCGTAATCCCTTCGTCGCGCGAGTTGGTAATCGGCACGATATCTCCGCCCTCCGCCGCGTTGGCAATATAGCTGCGGCGTTCCTTTAATATCCTATCCATATCTTCGGAAAGACCCTTGCCGTCCAAGTCCTTTTTGCCTTCGCCATAGGCGTGTAAAATGCCGTCCGTATCGCAAATCACGGCAAGCTTTCCGCTTAAATCATTGAGAGAACGCGCGGTGGCTTTGCTGAACTTTTCAAGGGTAGCGATAGGTGAATATTTTTTAAGCATCAGCTCGTCGCGGTCGGTGAAAATTTCTAAGGGGTCACCTTCCTTGATGCGGAGCGTCCGCCGAATTTCTTTTGGAATAACAACTCTGCCGAGTTCGTCTATTCTTCTAACGATGCCAGTAGCTTTCATAAAATTCCTCCGTTTACAAACATTGTGCGTAATGGGCGAGAGAATATGCATAAAGGCACGCAAAATATTTTTTGAATTTTTTTAAAAAGCGTGAAAAATGAGTTGACAAAGGGTGTGCATTCAGTTATAATATAGTTCGTTAATGCGGTCGTGGCGGAACTGGCAGACGCGCAAGACTAAGGATCTTGTGGGTAACTCCATGCAGGTTCAATTCCTGTCGACCGCACCAAACAAATGAGCACCCCTTGCGGGTGCTTTTTTGTTTGGTATGCTATCGTCTATTCGGCAGGAATTGAGGGTGGAGCCGCGAACGGGAGTGAGCGTTTTGCCTTGCGAAATTACAAATACCTCTTGCTTGAAGGCAAAACAAACGATTGATAATCGTTTGGCGGGGCGCGCCGCTAAAGGCGCAATTCCTGTCGACCGCACCAAAATCGGGCATTTTTTAGCGAAAAATCGTTGAAAAGTGCCCGATTTTTGCTTTCATAAGTGCGTTTTTTCAAAATTTTTGGGACTAAATTTGGGCTGAACATTTTCAATAAAACACCCCCGACCGTTTAAGTAGGGGGTATTTTCGCAAACAACTTAATTTGTATTAGACTCGTCTTTTAACCAAACGAAGCCGCAATCCTTGCAAATGCATTGAATATTCGTTTTGGATTCCACAACGATGACATATAACAATGCAAAGGTTGCAAAAACTGCCATAACGATGCCTATTGCGTAAGACTCGCCCTGATCCATAAGGATCAAAATCGCCGCAAGGAGAAATAAAATCATAGCGCAAATTCTGCCGCCTACCGATTTATGATACTCCGTTATAAAAGCAAGATTTTTGCTTTTGCAATGCGGGCACATTATAGGAGTAAAATTTCCCTTTGGTTCTTGGTTTGTATTTTCAACGTTGTTTTCTTCCATATGGCGCTCCTTTTGTTGATAGAAGTAACGGATATTTTCAGCATATACGGTAGATACTCACCGCAAGTACATTTTATTATAGCATAGCGGCGCAAGTAAGTCAACAGTTTGAATATCTATGGCAACGTTTCATATCGTCGTTTTAAAGCGTTGTTTTACTGTATGTAACGCCGTCTTTTTTGTTTTTCCACAAGATATAACGTATTCGTTTTTATATCCAAAGGATATAGGCTGATAAAATCTTTGTGAAAAAGACGGTAATTTTCTTCCAAAGTATTGCATTTCCCGCAAAAATATGCTACAATTATCCAGCACAATAAAGATATTATAAACGCTTTTTTGCGGTACGATTTTTACTTAGGAATAGGTGCATTATGAAGAAAAAACTCCTTTCTTTACTTTTGGCTTTGACAACTTTAAGCTCTTTTAGCGCGTGCACGCTCGATTTGAGCGGCTTGGAAGGGTTTCTGTCAAGCTCGCCTTCGACAGGTGAAAACACGGGCGATTCGGGTTCGTCCGATGGCGGAAACAACTCCGACGGCGGAAATAGTTCAAGCGGTGGTTCCACGTCGGACGGGCACACCTATACCGCGTTTACGCCCACGGACAAGAAAATGTTTGAAGACTACTGCGGGTTCGT
>JAZSGC010000013.1:0-8827 GCA_045532525.1 Candidatus Scatosoma sp. | reverse complement strand
CTGGTGTCAAATGCTGTACAGAATGTACACCCGCTACTGCGAAAAGATGGGCTTTAAGGTGTTTGAACTCGACCGCGAAGCGGGCGACGGCGCAGGCTTTAAAAGCGTAGATTTCCGCGTAGAAGGGGAAAATGCGTACGGGTATTTAAAAGCGGAAATGGGCGTGCACCGTTTGGTGCGTATTTCGCCGTTCGACGCCAACAAACGCCGTCAAACGTCCTTTTGTTCGTTGGAAGTTATGCCCGAAGTAGAAGACGATGACGAAGTGGAAATTAACGACGACGATATCCGTATCGATATTTATCATTCGGGCGGTGCAGGCGGTCAAAACGTAAACAAGGTGGCTTCGGCTGTGCGTATTACCCACTTCCCAACGGGAATTGTGGTACAATGCCAAAACGAACGTTCTCAGCTGCAAAACAAAGCGATGTGCTTTGCGATGCTCCGTTCTAAACTGTTGGAAAAGAAGATTGAACAGCGGCAAGCGGAAGCGCAGGCAATGAAGGGCGACGTGAAGAAGATTGAATGGGGCTCGCAAATCCGTTCCTACGTCTTCTGTCCGTATACGTTGGTAAAAGACCATCGCACGGGCTATGAAAAAGGGGACGTGCAATCGGTTATGGACGGCGAGCTGCACGGCTTCGTTATCGACTATTTAAAGAAATCTTAATAAATTGCCAAGCGGCGGCGTTTGCCGCCGCTTTTAAAAGGTTACAGCATATGTATACACCCTTGCGAAATGTAGATATAAACAAACCCGAGCCTATCATTCTCGGCATTGAGTCTTCGTGCGACGAAACGGCGGCGGCGGTGATTCGGGGCAGGAAAATCCTGTCCGACGAAATTGCGTCTTCGGCAACCGTGCAGGCGCAGTTTGGGGGCGTCGTGCCCGAGATTGCTTCGCGCGCGCATACGGACGCAGTGGCGGACGTGGTGGAACGCGCTTTGAAAAACGCAGGGGTTACGTATGCGGATATCGACGCGATTGCCGTAACCTACGGCGCGGGACTTTTGGGCGCGTTGCTTGTGGGCGTATCCTTTGCTAAGGCCTTGGCGTATGCGTTGAACAAGCCGCTTATTGCGGTCAACCATATCCGCGGGCATTTGGCGGCGGCGTATTTGGACGCGCCGTCTTTGAAGCCGCCCTTCGTTACCCTGCTGGCAAGCGGCGGGCATACGGCGGTTTTGTATGCGAAATCGGAAGCGGAATTTGAAATTCTCGGCGCAACGTTAGACGACGCGGCTGGGGAAGCGTTCGACAAGGTGGCGCGTGTGCTGGGCTTGCAATACCCTGGTGGGCCGAATATTGAAAAATGCGCGTTAAACGGAAAAGACGCCGTGCCGATGCCGAAAATGTTGAAAGGGGGCGGCGGATACAACTTTTCGTACAGCGGTTTGAAAACGGCGGTCATCAATTACTGCCACACCAAAGAGCAAAAGGGTGAAAGCTATTCCAAAGCAGACGTGGCGGCTTCTTTCCAAAAAGCGGCGGTGGACGTGCTGGTGGAAAAGACGGTGGAAGCGGCGTTGGAAAAGGGCGTTTCCGTCGTTACCGCAGGCGGCGGCGTCGCGGCGAACACGTATTTGCGGCAAAGTCTACAACAGGCTTGTAGCGCGCGGGGTTTGACCTTAATTTTGCCCGAAAAACGGTATTGTACGGACAATGCGGCGATGATTGCTTCGGAAGGCTTGGTGCAGTTCAGGCTTGGTAATTTTGCGGATATGACGCTGACAGCCAAGGCGTCCATTCCTTTGGCGGCTACCTTAGAAACGGTGCAAAGCCGCGCGGCGAAAAAGGCGGGTGTGTAAGGTATGCGTGAATTTTTAGAGCACACGTGGGAGTTTTTCCTGCACGCCGTAAAGGATACCGCGCCGATGCTGCCTTGGATACTTGTTTTATACGTGGCGATTCAGCTGATAGAAAGCAAGGCGGACTTAAAGAAAATCGGGCGGCTGAGCGGAAAATTAGGGCCGTTGGTGGGTTCGGCTACGGGCTTGATTCCACAATGCGGTTTTTCCGTAATGGCGGCGAAATTTTTCGAGCAGAAATATATAACGCTGGGTACGCTGCTTTCGATATTTATGGCGACGAGCGACGAAGCGTTTATTTTGTTGTTATCCTCGGGCGAAGGCGCGGCGTACGTATTGCCTATGGTGGCGGTAAAAATCGTTGTCGGGGTGGCGGTCGGTTACGCTGCGGACGGGATACTGCGCTGGATAGGGCATAGGCAGGTATGCGTTGAAATGCCGAATACGGCGGACGGCGAGCCTACGACGGTACGGGAGATTTTTATACAGCGGTATTTGCAGGAAAAGGACGTGGAAGCAAATTGCTCGTGCGGGGTGAAGCACGGCGAAGGCGGGCCTTGGAAAACCTACCTTTTGTATCCGCTGTTGCACACGCTGAAGGTGGCGGGCTTTATCTTTTTGGTCAATTTTGTTCTGACGGCGATTATCCATTTGGTGGGAGAAAACGCTTTTCAAAGCTTTATGCACGGCAATCGGTTTTTACAGCCCTTGCTTACCTGCGCGGTGGGGCTTATCCCCAACTGCGCTTCGTCCGTGGTCATCACGGAAACTTTTTTAAGCCAAGGCATCACGTTCGGCTCGTGTGTGGCAGGGCTTTGCGCCAACGCGGGTATGGGTTTTGTCGTGCTTTTGAAAAACACGCGGAAGTGGAAACGAAACCTTATCCTGATTGCAAGCTGCTACGCGGTTGCGGTGCTTGTGGGAATATTGTTGAACTTGTTGGAAACGGCGATTGCGTTTCCGTGGTAAAAAAAATGCCGTCCTCTTGTTTAAACGTGGACGGAGTTGCGTTATAAATATAATAAGGTGAAGGGCGGAAACGCCAAAGGAGCTGGACTTATGCAAGAAGTAGTGATAAACGGTGTGGAAAACGGCGCGCTTTGCGTGGCACTTTCGGGAGATATTGATTTAGGCAACGCGGAAGAATTTTACACGCTCGTTGCGCAAGCGTATGCAAATCAGCCTGCAAACGTGCATTTCGATTGCACGGCGTTGAACTTTATCGATAGCACAACGCTGGGTACGTTTGTAAAAATCTTGAAAAAGGCAAAGACGGACGGGTTTACCGTGCGCCTTAGCGGTTTGCAGCCCAAAATCAAAAAGCTTTTTCTCATTTGCGCGTTAGATTCCATTATGGAGATTGAATAAGATGGAAAAATTTTCTGTGACGTTGCCCTTGACGGGCGAATATCTTACGACGGTTAGGCTGACGACGGGCGGGCTTTGCGCGCTGGTCGGCTTTAACGTGGACGAAACGGAAGATTTCAAGGTTTGCGTTACTGAAAGCCTGCTGATTTTGAAACGGAACGGCTACGCTACGGCAAGCATTGACTTTTGCGTGGGTGAAGCGTTGCGTTGTGCCATCGTGGGCGTGGGCGATTGCGGCGAAAAAGCGGACGGGTTTGAAGATGAAATTTCCAGCGCGTTGCTTTCGGCTTTGGTAGGAAACGTAGAGTTTGAAAAAGACGGCGATAGAGTGACGGGGATTGTATTTGAAGGCTAACGGATAATGGCAGACGAAAGAACGAACGAGCTGTTTCAGCGCTACAAAGAGAGCGGCGATATTGCGTTGCGCAATCAAATTGCCGAAAAATATCTCTACATAGCGGACATACTCGCCAAAAAATTTGCAGGGCGGGGTGTGGAATACGACGACTTAAAACAAGTCGCCGCGTTTGCGCTTATTCGCGGTATCGACCGTTTCGACCCCGATATGGGTATGCAGTTTACTACCTTTATCACCCCGACCATTACGGGGGAAATTAAGAACTATTTCCGCGATAAATCGCGTATGGTCAAATTGCCCAGACGGCTTGGGGAAATTGGCTTGGCGGTAAAAAAATACGCCGCGGATTATCAGGCGAAAGAAGGCGTAAAGCCCAGCGTGCGCAAAATTGCGGAAGCGTTGGATCTCTCCGAAGAAGACGTGGTGCAAGCGTTGGAAATCGGCGGTACGCTTTCCTTGGATAGCCTTGCAGCCGATAGCGAAGGGGACAACGAGCGTTCGTTTTACGCTTTGCTTTCGGACGGAGAAGATAAGTATGAAAACTTTGAAACGAAGGAAACGCTGAAAGCGGCGATGAAGGATTTTTCGGATACGGAAAAGGCGGTTGTTAAATTCCGTTACGTAGACGAGCTTTCGCAAAGCGAAACGGCAAAGCGTTTGGGCGTTTCGCAAATGTTCGTTTCTCGTATGGAGCGCAAGCTGTTGGAAAGGCTGCGCGAAAAGCTGAAAGACGCGTTTTAAAGGCAGGTGGAAGATGGTATTTTATATAGAAAATTATTCTTCCCTACGCGCCGCTATGGACGAATTTTGCGCCTTTTTACGCGCGGAACAGGTGGCGGAAGAACGGGTGTTTGACAGTAAACTGGCGGTATACGAGTTGATCGGTAACGTGTTAAAGCATTCCAAAGCCAGCGCAAAGCTGTTTGGGGAAATCGTAAACGGGTACGTCCATATTAAAATCACGGCAAGCAAACCCTTTACGCCGCCCAAAACGACGGCTTGTGCGGAAGCGCTTGCGGAACACGGCAGGGGGCTATATTTGGTGGATAGGCTTTGCAAGGAATGGATTTGCACCGACGACGGCGAACTGATTATCACAATAGAAACCAAATAAAAACGGAACGTATCGCGTGGGAAAACGACGGCGTTCCGTTTTTTGTAGAAAAAATTTATAAAAAAATCCCGACCGAAGTCGGGATTTTAATTTTCAAGAGCGGTTAGATTTTTAAAGAGAAATCGTACATCTTCGCAAGCAAGCTGGAAGGGATTTTATCTCTGTACTGACCGAGATAGATGAATACCTTATTGAAGAACGCCTTGTTGTTGCCGCCTACTTGGTATGCGGGGATTTCAGGCATATTCACCGTCTTTAAGATGTAAATATCGGTAAATTGCATTCTTTCTTCATCGGTAAGCGTGGTGATGAACGCGTCGAAGGGTTGGGGAGCGGGAGTTTCTTCCGCAGGAGCTGCGCTTTCTTCCGTAGTTTCCGCGTTTTCCGTTGCGGGAGCTTCTTCCGCGGGCGCCGCATTTTCTTCTGCCGCTTCCGTTGCGGGTGCTTCTTCCGCAGGGGCTTCCGCGGGAGCTTCTTCAACAACTTCGGCTACGTAAATGCCTTCCACAGGGCCGCCGTCGTAGGGATAAACTTCTACGTATTCGTCCTTGGATACGTCTCTAATGAACGCGTCAAGATCCTTGCGCGCTTCTTTTTTGTTTTGCTTTAAAACAAGCAAACAGGAAAGAAGAATTTGCAAGAATGCAACGATTGCCGCAATCAAGGTATAAACTGCATAGTTCTTATCGTCGATGTCCGCAACCTGCGCAACGATAACAACGATTAAAACGAGCAACGCTTCTACCAACGCCGTAACGAGATTTACGTAGGCGTTCTTTTCGCAGAATACGCAGAACGTATTCACTGCCAAAACGGCAAACATACCCAAAACGCAAAGCAAAAGAACGGTTTTAAAGGTAGTATCCTTGTTCAAGGATTTTGCGACGATCTCGCCGTTATGGGTGATTGCCAAAGAAATCATCGCAAGCACGATAACGGAAAGCGCGAATTGCGCCGCGCCAAGCCAAGACTTGTTGCCGTTTTCCTTGTACATAAGGAAGAAATAAGTAAGCGCGCCGATTACCGCAAGCACGATGGTGGAGGCGTCGAACGCAATGTTGATCGGCAAATAAGACGTCATAATCGTAAGTGCCAACGAATAGAACGCAACGCCCCAAGTGAATACGTATGTAGCGATTTTGGAAAGCAACGCCGATTTCTTAGAAAGAATGATTGCAAGAACTGCAAGCACAAGCGCCGCAACCAAAGCAAGGATAAGCGCGTAGAATACGTACGTGCAAATACGGATAAGCGCCACGTCGGGATTTCCCAGCAAGGGCAAAATGCCGTACATTTCAAAACGGGAATCGGACAATTCCGCAATTACGCTGAAAAGCGCTTGGTTCTTCGTCGCCCAGCTTACGCCGTTAATGCTTAAACGGGTCAGCGGAAGGAAGAACGCAACCACGCTTGCCAAAGCGATGAGAATGGCAACCAGGCGGTAGCTCTTGTCTTGAGAATCAGCCGTTTGTTTTTTAAGATTTTGATTACTCATAACAAATCTCCTGAAAAGTATTTTTGAATTTTTCCGTTTGTATCAAGAAAAATCAAACGGTATAAATTATCAAATTTATAACATTATAGCATTTTTTTATTTGGCTGTCAATACTTGTCACGGGAAAAATTAGGATTTTTTCTTAAAAAATCGGCATAAAAATTCCCGTAGAAACGAAAAAATCAAGAAAAAATGAAAAGGTAATACAAAAGCCTTGAAAAAAAATTGTTTTTGCGGTATAATAATCACAGCGTGGAAAGTATAACGCGAACCGTGTTTTGCAAGCTTTCGCGCCAAATGATTAGGAGAACGACAATGTCCGAGTTGGAAAAAATAATCAAAGGGATTGCGGAAAAGCTGAGAATCACGCTCACGTACTATGCGGAAAACACCCGCCCGAAAAACGCGCCCGTTTGCGATAAGCAATTTGAAGGGGTAACGGACGACGGCGCGTATACGTTTTTCCGTTTTTTATATAAAAACGTGGGATATATCGGCTGTATTCGCGGCGCGGATGACACGACGGCGGGCTATGCGCAGCTTTTGCCCGCTTATATCGAAAGCTTTGCCGAACGGGAAACCGAGCTTTCTAAAACGGAGCATTTGAAGCGTATTTTGCTTGGCGAAGCTTCGACGATGAGTATTTATAAATACTCCACAAAATTTTCCGTAAAGGGCGCGGCGTGTTTTTGTATCGTGCTGCGCGTGCCGAAGCTGATGCAGGAAACGCTTTCCGTTTTAGAGCAATACGGTGGCAACAGCTTGGATACCGCCGTGCAAATGACGGACGAGCTGTGCGCGTTGGTGCGCTTTCTTGGAGTGGATACGGAAGACGGATACCGCGCTTCCGTCGATTATGCGGAGTTCTTGGTGCAGTCCTTAAAGGAAGAGCTGGGCATTGACGTTTTGGCGGGCGTAGGCCCTGTGGTACGGGAATTAAAGGACGCCTCGCTCTCTTACGCTCGCGCGGAGAACGCGCTGCGTTATGCGGACGTTTTTGAAGTGAGCGGAAACGTACATTCCTATCGGGAATTTTTGCTTGTTAAAATGCTGGAAGACGTGCCCGAAGGGCGTTTGGCGGAATACCTTTCCGAAATCGCGGACGAGCATTTTAAAGAAATTTTTGAAGACGAAGAAATGCTGGAAACGGCGGAAGCCTTTTTACAAAGCAGCTTAAACGTCAGCGAAACGTCGCGGAATTTGTATATGCACCGCAACACGCTGTTGTATCGCTTGGATAAAATTGAAAAGGCGACGGGACTGAATATTCGCTTGTTTTCCGACGCGGTATCTTTCCGTGTGCTGACCATTTTATATAAATTACTCAAAAGATAAAAAGGAAATTATCCGTCGGGCGAAAGTTTAGACGGATATTTTTTACGCAAACGGAAATAGTAAGACGAGAAAAAAAGTTTATCGGAGAAAAAGTATGGGTAGAAGGAAAAAAGAAAATTTGAAACAAACCGACGCAAGTTATAAGGCAAAGGCTGAGGCTACGCCCGCCGAACAAATCAAAAAGACGAAAATTTTGCGCTCGGTTGCCTGCGTAGTGATTGCGGTGGCGATTTCCGCATTATCCTTTGCCATCGGTATGTGCGTCAGCTGGTTTTCTATTGATTCCGAGATGCGGACGATTATCGAAGTGAAGAAGAAAATCGACAAGGAATACTATCAGGAAATTTCTGACGAGCAATTTTACGGCGCGTTGTTTGGCGCAATCAACGAAGATTTGTTGGACGCGTATTCCGAATATTTAACGCCCGAAGAATTTGCCGCGCTCACCAGCGATTTAAACGGTAGCCGCGCGGGCGTTGGCGTGGTAATACAATCGGAAAGTGCGGCGGGGGAAAAGCAAATGCTGGTTTTGCGCGTTTGCGGCAATTCTCCTGCGGAAGCGGCGGGCATTACCGCGGGTAGCTATATCGTCGGGTTCGGCGCGTCGGCGGCGGAGATAACCCGCTCGGAAGATTACGACGCATTTACGGCGTTCTTGCAAGATTACGGCGCGGGGGAGAAGTTTTATATTCGCATTCAAGAAAACGGCGTGGAACGAACGCTGGAAATCAGCAAGGAAGAATACGTGGAAAACTACGTGTTTTACCGCTCGAATAAAACCGCGTATACGTTTGGAACGGATTTCGTTTGCGACGCGATTGCAAGCGAGCAGTATTTGTCTTGCTTGGACGACGATACCGCCTATATCCGCTTGGTACAATTTACGGGCAACTCGGTGCGAGCATTTATGCGCGCAATGAACATTTTTCAACAGGAACACAAGAAAAATCTTGTATTAGATTTGCGCGGAAACGGCGGCGGATATATGGACGCTATGCAAACCATTTCGTCCTATTTTTGCAAAAATGCAACCCAGCAAAGACCCGTTGTCGCCATTGCCGATTACGGGGAAAAGAAGGAAAATTTCCGTGCCGAAGGGAACGTATATAGCGAGTATTTTCAAACGGACAGCCGCATTTGCGTGTTGGCGGACGAAAATTCGGCTTCCGCTTCCGAGTGCTTGATCGGTTGTATGCTTGATTACGGCGCAATAGATTACGGTGATATTTGCCTGACGGAAACGAACGGCGTAGCAAAGACCTACGGTAAGGGGATTATGCAAACCACCTACCTAAGTCGGAGGCCAAGCGGTCTTAGGAAGACAATACTCAGGAACAAATCCTTGGGT
>JAZSGC010000103.1:0-9499 GCA_045532525.1 Candidatus Scatosoma sp. | reverse complement strand
CATTAAACGTTCTAATTCCAAGGACGTAACGACGTCTTTATTATCGTTATAGCCGTATTCGTTAAAAGCGTCTAAATCGATAGGTTTATATCCCGTTGCAACAACGATTGCGCCGTATTGACGTTCGACGAACGTATCCTTTTGTTCGTAATCAATAGCGCCTACGCCGCAGAATTTTTGGCAGATACCGCATTTGCCCGTTTTGAGCTTGATGCATTGTTCGGGGTCGATTACCGCTACGTTGGGGATTGCCTGCGCAAACGGAATGTAAATAGCAGGACGGGTATTTAAATTCATATTGAAAGCGTTAAGACCTTTCTTGGAAGGACATTTTTCCATACAAACCTTACAGCCCGTACACTTGCTTTCGTCTACGTATCTTGCCTTACGGCGAATTTTTACGTTGAAATTTCCCACGAAGCCCTTTACTTCTTCAATTTCCGAATAAGAAAGGATATCAATTTTTTCGTGCTGTGCGCAGTCTACCATTTTCGGCGTCAAAATACAAGCCGAACAGTCGAGCGTGGGGAAGGTTTTGTCGATTTGCGCCATTCTGCCGCCGATCGTCGCGTTCTTTTCCACGATGTCTACTTCAAAGCCTGCGTCCGCGATGTCCAAAGCCGCTTGGATACCTGCGATGCCGCCGCCGATAACCAACGCGCGCTTAATTACGGGGCTTTCCCCTGCCATAAGCGGTGCGTTGAGTTTTACTTTTGCGATTGCCGTACGGACGAGAATTACCGCTTTTTCGGTAGCTTCTTCCATATCCTTATGTATCCACGAGCAATGTTCGCGAATGTTGGCAACCTCGACCATATACGGGTTGAGCCCCGCCGCTTCCGCCGCTTTACGGAAGGTAGGCTCGTGCATTCTGGGCGAGCAGGCGCCGATGACGATACCCGTCAAGTTGTGTTCCTTGATTGCTTGTTTAATGAGCTGTTGACCGTTTTCGGAGCACATATACTGATAGTTGGTGGAATATACGACGCCTGGTTCGTTTTTAATGACCTCGGCTACCTTTTCCACGTCTACCGTCGCTGCGATGTTGCTGCCGCACCAACAAATAAAAACACCTATTCTTTGCATTGTATTCACTCTCTTTATTTGGATTTTCTTCTTAACCGAATGAAATATTCGGGGAGTTACTTGTTATATTTTCTATACGCGCTGACCAAGAGCTGTTGGGGAATAAACTCGTCCACGATGGGCGGGATATCTTCTGCCTTGATACCGTTTGCGCCTTGCGCTCTCACCACCGTATCGCGTACCGCTTCCACAACGTTTGCGGGCGCAACGCCGCGCGGGCAACGCTCTACGCAAGCCATACACGAAAGGCAGTTCCAAATGGCTTTGGACGCCAAAAGCTGCTCGATTTTGCCCTGCGCAAGCATAGATACGAACTGATGGGGCTTGATATCCATATCCTTGAACGCGGGACAACGCCCCGAGCACTTGCCGCATTTCATACACTTTCTTACGTCCGTGCCGCTTAATCGGTTTAAATTTTCAATGCGTTCTTCTTTCGTCATTTTTGTACCCCCAAGGCTTCCGCAAGCAATTCCGTAAAGTATTTTACGGGCAAAATGCCGTCGCCGTTTACTTGCAGGTTATACAAGCAAAGCGGGCACGCGGTGATTACTTCTTCCGCACCTTTTTCTTTTGCGCTGTTAAGTACTTTGCGGCTCTTTTCTTTGGGCAAGTCGCTATTTTTTAAGGATACGTACGCGCCGCAACATTCGTTACGGAATGGATAGACGACGGGCGTGCCGCCTATTGCACGGATAAAGTCTTCGATAATCGTCGGGTTTTCGGGATTGTCGAATGCCATCACGCCGCTGGGACGGAGCAGCAAGCAACCGTAATACGCGCCGATTTTTCGGTTTAAAGGCTTCACCACCGCTTTCTTGATATTGTCGAAGCCGACGACGTTTTTCAGCATTTCGAGATAGTGCAGAACTTCCGTTTCCCCTTTGTAGGGTTCGTCTAACTTTAAGTAGTTGTTCGCACGGAAGCAAACGTCGCCGTTGGCTTTCATATCTTCGTTGGTGCGTTTGATCACGTTGTGACAAGCAGAACAAAGGGTTAAAAGCTTGCCGCCGTTATGCTTTGCATAATCCAACGCGCGTACTGCGGAGAGCTTGGTTGCGATTTCGTCCGTACCCGTGGGATACACCGCGCCGCAGCATTGCCAATTTTCAATTTCCGCCATTTCTACGCCCAAAGCCTCCGCACAAAGGCGAGCCGTTACGTCAAGCTCTTTGGCTTTGGTTTTCAGCGTACAACCGGGATAATAACTGATTTTCATAATACGCTACCTTATTTTTACTTATTTTTGCGGATACGCCATTTCTTCGGGACGGAAGACTTCGTCGAATTTTTCCGCCGTTAAGAAGCCGAGCGCTACGCAAGCTTCCTTTAAGGAAATGTTTTCTTTATACGCTTTCTTTGCCGTTTTTGCCGCGTTTTCATAGCCGATATACGGGTTGAGCGCGGTAACAAGCATCAAGGAATTGTAAAGGTTGTGATGCATTTTTTCCTTGTTTGCTTTAATGCCCGTAACGCAATTTGCTTCAAAGGAAAGGATTCCGTCCGTAAGCAAGCGCACCGACTGCAAGAAATTATAAATGATAACGGGCATAAACACGTTGAGTTCAAAATTACCTTGCGACGCGCCTACGCCTACCGCCACGTCGTTTGCCATTACCTGTACGGCAACCATCGTCATCGATTCGCATTGCGTGGGATTTACTTTTCCCGGCATAATCGAAGAACCGGGTTCGTTTTCGGGAATGAAGATTTCGCCAAGTCCGTCGCGGGGACCGCTTGCCAACCAACGCACGTCGTTTGCAATTTTCATCAGGTTGCAAGCAAGCGCTTTTAACGCGCCGTGCGCAAACACGAGTTCGTCCTTTGCCGTCAATGCGTGGTATTTGTTTGCCGCCGTTACAAAGGTTTTGCCCGTGAGCGCGGAAACCTGCGCCGCAACCTCTTCAGCAAAGCCCTTAGGCGCGTTCAAGCCCGTACCTACCGCCGTGCCGCCGAGTGCAAGCTCTTTCAAGCCGGGAAGCGCAAGCTGCAACTGCGCCTTTGCCTTTTCTATCATATTCGTCCAGCCGCTGATTTCCTGCGAGAAGGCGATGGGAACTGCGTCCTGCAAGTGCGTTCTGCCGCTCTTTACAATCCCTTCGTTTTCCGCTTCCAAACGCTTTAAGGTTGCGATGAGCTTATCCATTGCGGGGAACAGTCTGTCTTCAATGGCAACGACTGCCGCAATATGCATTGCCGTAGGGAAAGTATCGTTGGAGCTTTGGCTTTTATTGATATCGTCGTTGGGATGCAAAAGCTTTTTGCCTGCAATTTCGTTGCCGCGGTTTGCGATAACTTCGTTGGCGTTCATATTCGACTGCGTGCCGCTGCCCGTTTGCCATACGACGAGCGGGAAGTGTCCGTTGAGCTCGCCCGAAATCACTTCGTCGCAAGCCTTTGCGATGGCGTCTTTCTTTTCTTCGGGAAGCTTGCCCAGCTTACAGTTTGCAAGCGCGGCGGCTTTTTTCAAAATACCGAACGCGTGCGTGATTTCGCGGGGCATCACTTCGGTGCCGATACGGAAGTTTTGATAGCTTCTTTGCGTTTGTGCCGCCCAGTATCTATCCGCGGGGACTTGCATTTCCCCCATCGTGTCTTTTTCAATACGGTATTCCATACTTTTTATTCTCCGTTTCTATTAAATTTCAATTTGCGCGATAACGCCTTTTAACACTTCCGCGCTGTGCTGCATTTTTGCCACTTCTTCGTCGGAAAGCTTGGGCGTGAGCGTGGTGATAATGCCTTCGCTGCCGATTGCGCAAAGGGTGGAAAGCGCTACGTCGGAAATGCCGTATTCCCCTTCCAAAACCGTGGATACGGGAAGAATGGTATACGCGCTGGAATAGATGCAGTTGACGATTTGCGTTACGCAAGCGGCAATACCGTAGAAGGTTGCGCCCTTGCCCGCAATGATTTTACCGCCCGACTTCTTCACGTATTCTTCCACTTCTTCACGGCTGTACGGCGTTACCTTCAAAACGTCTTTATCCGTAAGCGTCCCTTCGTATTCATCCAGGGGAACACCCGAAATATCCGCCGTAGACCAAGCCACGAAGGAAGAATCGCCGTGTTCGCCGAGAACATACGCGTGCACCTGCTTTTGATTTACCGAGTACAATTCGGAAAGGCGGGTTCTTAAACGAATGCTATCGAGCGTGCAGCCCGTGCCGATAATGCGGTTCTTGGGTATGCCCGTGATTTTGTGGAAAACGTAGGTGAGTACGTCTACGGGATTTGCCACGAACAAGTACAACGCATCGGGAGCGTGCTTCACGATTTGGGGCGCGATGCTCTTTAAAATGTTTACGTTGGTTTGCGTAAGGTCGATACGGGATTGACCGGGCTTTCTGCCTACGCCCGACGTAACGACGACGATATCCGAACCGGCCGCGTCTTCGTACGTGCCGCAATAAATTTTTGCCGGGGAAAGATAGGGCGTAGCTTGAAGAATGTCTAATGCTTCGCCTTGCGCCTTCGCTTCGTTTACGTCAATAAAAACGATTTCCGCTACCGAGCCGGTTGCCACTAACGTATACGCAACCGTTGCACCTACCGAGCCTGCGCCGATGATTGTAACTTTGTTGTTCATTTTTGTATCTCCATTTTTATTATTTTTTCTTTTATGTATTCCACCGCATACTAATACAATCTTATTATACCACAACTGACCCGTAATCACAAATGCTTGAAGCTTATCTTGGCGACTTTTTAATCGTTAAATCGATAAATTTTTATCTTTTCCCCCAAATTAACCGTACTTTTAAATTATATTTAAAAAAAGAAAAGGCTTCCCGTCTGGAAACCTTTTGTTTGTCTTTTTTCTTATTTACCTTTCCGCAATGGCGTTAAAGAGTAATATACAACCCTCCACAATGGTTAAAATACCGCTGATTACAAGAATGACGGTGATTGCCGCACCCTTATGGAACAAGAGCAATACCCCGATGGCGATACACAATGCGGGAACGGCATATTCGCAAACGGTATGGAAAGGCGTACAACCGCGGACCTTGCGTTTGATTTTATAATAAACGAGCAATATCCCCAAAATCAGCAACGCCGCGGCGATGATATACAAAACCGCCTTGACGACCGCCCAACCGCAAATAATGATAAACGTGCCGCATACGATTTTAATAACGGCGGACGGAACGTTGCGCGAAACGACGTCCATTATCCCTAAAACAATTAAGCCGATGCCAGCAATCGTCATTAAAATGCTGATAAAATCATTCTTTAAGACAATCAGCAAAATCCCCAGCGCAATCGTTAAGCACGCGGCAACGATCTTTTCGGATTTTTTCATAGAACTCCCCCGTTATCAAACGCGAAAACGAACGACGGCGATACGCACGCGCTTTTTGTCCTTTTTCGCCATAGCGCGAGCGCACGGATACGTTTCCGTTTTATTACACTTTGCGCAAAACGCATAACTGCCGCAACAATCATAACCTACCGCAATGCTGTCGTACCACTTAATTTTATCGAATTTATCTTGTTCTGCACGGTAATTCATAGTCACACCTATTCAATGATTTTTTATCGTACTATGATTATACTCTATTTTTTTACTTTTTTCAAGACTTTTTTCGACAATTTTCGATAAAACGCGCAAAATTTTTGGTATATGCCGTTTGCGCGCTTTTTTGCCGCAGACGCATTGCGTTGCACAGGTTCTTTTTCTCTTGTATACCGCAACGAGATTTTTCCCAACCCCGCGCCGACGAGAACGCGCGGTTTTCCCCGCAAGCTTCTTCCCGTTTGTTACATAATACCATTATATGCAAGAAAAGCCGAAAAACTGCAAGGTTTTTCGACTTTTTCTTTAAATTTCACTAATTGTTAAATTAGAAAGCACTTCGTTGTATTTTTCCTTGGTAAAGGATACCTGCCCGATCGTCATCACCGTTGCCGTACCCGCCGCCACGCCGCAACGCAAAATTTCGCGAAGATCCGCGCCCTGTTCTAATTTGAGAGCCGCCGCCGCAACCATTCCGTCGCCTGCGCCGACGGTGGAATTCACCGCTACGTTCAAGCTCTTGCAGTAGTAATTGTGCATTCCGTCCGTAATCACCGCACCCTGTTTGCCCAAGGACAGCATTACCCGTTTTGCGCCGCGGTCTAACAACTCGTAGCACGCCGCAAGCATATCTTCCTTGCTTTCGACGTTTTTCCCGATGGTATTTTCCAGCTCTTCCAAGTTTGGTTTGACCAAATCCACTTCTTGATTAAGGGCGGAAAACATACGCTGCCCCACCGCGTCGACGATTTTCATCGAGCCTTTATGTACCGCCGCCGCCAGCTTTCCATAATAGCTATCGTCCAGCCCGCGCGGCAATCCGCCTGACAATACGGTAACGCCGCTACGCGCCGAAAGCATACGCACCATACCCAAAATTTCTTCCGTTTTTTCCCTGCCGATTTCCGCGCCGACGTCGTTGACTTCGGTGAGCATAGAACGGTTGTCGATAAATTTTAAATTTTCGCGCGCGCGCCCTTTATTCCAAACGAACGTAAACGGAACGCCTTCCTTATCCAACGCGTTTTCAAACATATACCCATTTTCGTTGTACATCAGCCCCGTCGCATACACGTCGCCGCCCAAACGCTTGACGCCGATGGCTACGTTGAGCGCCTTGCCGCCAAAGGACAGCGTGCGGCTTTTTACCACGTTCGTTTTGCCTACGTTTAAAGAATCCAGCTCTATCGTTACGTCCGTACACGGACTCATACATACCGTCAATATCATATATCCGCCCCCTGCGGCAGTAAGTTTTTACTCTACGCCATTATTATACTATAAAAGGCGAGAAATTTCAATACCTATCCGAAGAATTTTTTCTATTCTTCGCAATTTTTTCACAAAAAAAGAGCCGCCTATCAAGACAGCTCCTGTTTTTGATTTTACATAGAAATCATTTGCAGCGTTTCGTACAATTCTTGGTTGAATTTCTTCTTCATCGAAACGGCTTCGATAATGTCCATATCAATAATTTTATTGTCGCGAATACCAACGACGCGGTTGCCGATGCCTGCGTCCAAAAGGCGAACCGCCTTATTGCCGAACTGCGCCGCAAGCATTCTGTCCGCCATAGACGGCGAGCCGCCGCGCTGTACGTGACCGATACAAGTGGGACGAACGTCGTGTTCCGTGCCTGCCTGCAAACGCTTTGCGAATTCTTCCGCGCCCATAACCCCTTCGGCTACAACAATGATGTTGGAGTGTTTGCCGTGCGAACGGGAACGGTTGATTCTTGCGATAATGTCGTTCATATCAAACGCAATTTCGGGAACGACGATGATTTCCGCACCCGAAGCAATACCGCTATAAAGCGCGATGTCGCCGCAATGTCTACCCATAACTTCTACAACCGAAACGCGTTCGTGCGAAGTCATCGTATCGCGGAGCTTGTTGATGATATCCAAGCAGGTGTTTACCGCAGTATCAAAGCCGAGCGTATAATCGGTGTACGCCAAGTCGTTATCAATCGTACCCGGAATACCGATGGTGGGCACGCCATAATCGCGGGCAAGAATTTCCGCACCGCGGAACGAGCCGTCGCCGCCGATAACTACCAAGCCTTCGATGCCGTGTTTTTCCAAGGTATCTACCGCTTTCTTTTGTCCCTCTACCGTCAACATTTCCATACATCTTGCCGAACGAAGCTTCGTACCGCCGCACTGTACGATGTTGGAAACGCTACGCATTTCCATAGGAATTACGTTTCCGTCAATCAAGCCCGCATAACCGCGTTCGATACCGAAAACTTCCATCCCGAAATATATACCTGAACGCACAACCGCGCGGATTGCCGCGTTCATACCGGGCGCGTCGCCGCCACTTGTCAATAATGCGATTTTCTTCATAATGTTTTTCTCTCTCCTTTTTCCGCGCACGGAAGCGGACTTCGCTTCCGTGTAAATGCTTGCGCAACTATTATTATAGTCAAACTTTTAAAAAACACAAATATTTTTTAGCAGTTTTTGTATTTTTTAAAGAATTTTTATACAACTTTCGGGAAGAAAACTTGCCAGCTCCGCCATTAACCCTTTATTGGGCGTTACTTTTTGCGTGCACAGCATCTTTTTTCCGTCTTTGACGAAATACACCTGCGTATCCCCTGCATAGTAGGATAAGCACTCTAAAAGCTCTTCCACGTCCGCGTCCTCCAAGGCGCTTACGTTCAGCCAAAGCGTTTTGGGCTTTTCCTGTTCCTGCGGCGCGGACAAGCTGCCTGCATTATGGAAACCGTCCCCCCGTGCGCTTTGTGTATACGCGGTGTTCGTTCCCGTTGGCTTACCGTCGTCTAAAAGGAATTCGTCCATTCTATCCAAGATAATGACGGGCAATTTTTCGTCTTCTATGCTGATTTTTCCCGACAAGGAAACGACTTTATCCGTTTCTAAAAAGTTGCGGATACGATCGTACACCTTAGGGAAGCAAACGCACTCGATAGAGCCAGACATATCTTCCACGGTGATGAACGCCATAAACGCGCCGCTACGAGTTTTGAGCTTTTTATACGCGCCGATCATACCGCCCATCGTTACCTGTAAGCCGTCGCTGATTTCCGCGTATTTCTTTAAGCCCGTTTCTTCGTCTTCTTCATAATCGCTGAGCATTGCGCAGTTGAAGGTCTTATCCTTGAAATAGGGCAAGAATTTTTCAAAGGGATGTCCGCTGACGTATACGCCGAGCACGGATTTTTCCTTGGCGAGCTTTTCCATCGTTTCAAATTCGGGAATGTTGGGATAGCGAATATCGATTGCTTGCTCTTCCAGTATACTCCCAAACAAGGAAATTTGCGCGCCGCCCTTTTGCTTATCCAACGCGTTGACGCGCGCCAAGGCTTCTTCGTACACCGCCGCAAACTGCGCGCGGGAATACCCAAAGCAATCGAACGCGCCCGCGTAAATCAAGCTTTCGACAATGCGCTTATTAACGTATTTGGAGCAGCGGGAAACAAAGTCTGCAAAGTCCTTAAACAAACCGTTTTCGTTTCTTTCCCGAATGACGGCGGAAATAGCTTCCTGTCCGACGCCGCGAAGCGCGCCAAGCCCGATACGCAAGCCGTTGCCTTCCACCCAGAAAATTTCCTTAGAGCGGTTGATGTCGGGGGGCAAAACGTCGATATTTTTCTCTTTCATATACAAAATATACTTAGAGATTTCTTCGATTTTATCAATACGGTCGTTGAGAATACCCGCCAAAAATTCTTTGGGATAGAAATGCTTCAAATACGCCGTACGATAGGCGACGACGGCATACGCTGCCGCGTGGGATTTGTTGAATGCGTAGGAAGCAAAGCTTTCCATATCCCCGAAAATCTTCGCGGCGACTTCGGGCGGAATACCCTTGGACGCGCAGCCCGAAATCCCTTCTGCGGGCGCGCCGTAGATAAACTTGTCCTTT
>JAZSGC010000079.1:0-3820 GCA_045532525.1 Candidatus Scatosoma sp. | reverse complement strand
TGTTGCCGCATATTTTCAAATACCGCGCGGCACATCTTCGGGGTGAATTCCTTGCCGCCTAAGCCGTATCTGCCGCTAAGGTCGCGAATTTCCGTCCGTCCGTTTTCTAGCAAAGCCGCGCATACGTCCAAGTATAACGGTTCGCCCGCCGCGCCGACTTCTTTGGTCCTGTCCAAAACGGTGATTTGTTTGCAGGTGGACGGCAGAGCGGCAACGAACGCGCCGCCGCAAAAGGGTCGGTATACGCGCACCTTGATCACGCCGACCTTTTCACCTGCCGCCGTTAAGCTTTCCGCCGTTTTTTCGGCGGTGACTCCGCCGCTGCCCATTATTACGATGACACGTTCCGCGTTCGCATCACCAAAATAATCAAACGCGTGGTATTTTCTCCCCGTGATTTGCGCCACCTTATCCATCGTTGCCTGTATCACTTCGGCGGCGTTGAGATGATAGGGGTTGCAGGCTTCGCGGTTTTGGAAAAACACGTCGCTGTTTTGCGCCGTACCCCTTTGTAAGGGCTTGTCGGGGGTTAAAGCGCGGCTTTTAAAACGCGAAATATCTTCTTCGTCTAAAAGGCTTTTCAGCTCGTCAAATTCCATCGTCTCAATCGTGCAAAATTCGTGCGAAGTGCGAAATCCGTCAAAGAAATGTAGCACGGGAATTTGCGCTTTTAAGGCACCCAGGTGTGCGATGACTGCAAAATCGGCGGCTTCCTGCACGCTGGAAGCCGCAAGAAGTATAAACCCCGTTTGACGGCACGCCATCACGTCGCTATGGTCGCAGAAAATATTCAGTGCGTGCGTTGCAATCGAGCGTGCGCTAACGTGAATAACGCAGGGCAACAGCTCGCCTGCAATTTTGTACATATTCGGCAACATAAGCAATAAGCCTTGGCTGCAAGTGTAGGTCGTTGCCAAGCAGCCGCAGGTCAACGCGCCGTGCAGCGTTCCCGCCGCGCCTGCTTCCGATTGCATTTGTACCACTTCCGTAACGCCGCCGTAAAGATTTGGCGTTTGCTTTGCGGAAAGCTCGTCGGCGAGCTCCGCCATAGGGGAAGCGGGGGTGATAGGGTAGATGACGGCAAGCTCGGAAAACGCATAAGAAATTTCCGCCACCGCCGTGTTTGCATCCACACAACGTCTTTGCATAGTATATCTCCATTTTTTAGTATATACCGAGTATGTTCGTTTCCGCTTAAAAATACTCTATATTTTTGCGTAAAATAGCGAAAAACGCTTGACAACGCGCGCGCGTGCATTTACAATAATATATTGCGTGCGTAAACGCGCGTATACGTTTAAAAAAGGAAGAAAATGGAAATACTCTTTTTTGCCGTAAAATTTGCCAGAAAACGACGTCGAAAAAAGCACGGAAAAATATGTAAAAAAATTTAAAAAAGTGCATTCAAACAGTTGACACGGGGTTGACGAGTGTGATATTATAAGTAGGCTGTGTAAAAACGCGTGTATAGGGTTGATGCGGGAAGTTACTGCAAATCCAAGGCAAAAAGCCGCCTTGGCAGATAATTTCCGCGGACAAAAGTGGGGGCTAGACTCCTGCGACTAACCGAGGCTTTGCGTTAAAACGCTCGGTAAAAAGAAGAGTGTTTTTATTTTGCGAAGGTCTCGATACACACGGATAAGTTGATACAGCGAAATAAAATGTTAGTATAAACTAAAAGGAGTAACAAAATGGCAGTACAGAAAATCAGAATCAAGTTGGCAGCTTACAGTCACGAACTTGTAGACGAAGCAGCAAGCAAAATTGTGGAAGTTATGAAGAAGAGCGGCGCGAAAATCAGCGGTCCTATTCCCCTTCCTACGGAAAGAGAAATCGTAACGATTCTTCGTTCCCCCCACAAGTACAAGGATTCCCGCGAACAGTTTGAAATGAGAACGTATAAGAGAATCATCGACATCTATTCGCCCAACGCAAACTTGCTTAACTCGATCCATCTCCCCGCAGGTGTGGATATCAAGATTAAGCTCTAATCATCAATCAGCCGAGAAATACTTTCAAAGGTATTCGAGAATAAAAAATTTTTAAGGAGTGAACTTTATCAATGAATAAAGCAATCATCGGTCGCAAAGTTGGTATGACCCAAATCTTTGCAGAAGACGGGAAAATGATTCCCGTAACGGTAGTGGAAGCAGGTCCTTGCCCCGTCGTTCAAGTGAAGACGGTAGCAAACGACGGTTACGCAGCTTTGAAGCTCGGTTTCATCGAAGTAAGCGAAAAGGCTCTTACGAAACCTGAACTTGGTCAATTCAAAAAAGCAGGCGTTAAACCCCACAAGGTATTGAAAGAAATCAGAGTGGACAACGCTGAATCTTTCACGGTAGGTACGGAACTTAAAGCGGACGTGTTCGCGGCAGGGGACAAGGTAGACGTATCGGGCGTAACGAAAGGTCACGGTTTCACGGGTGTAATCAAGAAGTGGAATCAACACAGATTGAAGATGACGCACGGTACCGGTCCTGTGCACAGAGAACCCGGTTCTATGGGTCCTATCAGCTCCCCCTCGCGTGTATTCAAGAACAAGCACCTTGCAGGTCAATACGGTAACGACAACGTAACCATTCAAAATCTCGAAGTCGTTCGCGTAGACTTGGATAGAAACGCGATTCTCATCAAGGGTGCAATCCCCGGTGCGAAGGGCAGCGTAGTCGTAATCGCGAACAGCGTGAAGAGCAAATAAGGAGAGTGAAAGACAATGGCAGCTATTAAAGTATTGAATATGAACGGCTCCGAAGTCGGCAGCATTGAGCTCAACGACAACGTATTCGCAGTAGAATATAACGAGCCCCTTATCCATCAAGCAATCGTTACCCGCCTTGCGAACGAAAGACAGGGTACGAAATCCACCCTTACGAGAACGGAAGTTCGCGGCGGCGGTATCAAGCCTTGGAGACAGAAAGGCACGGGTCGTGCTCGTCAAGGTTCTATCCGCGCTCCCCAGTGGATCAAGGGCGGCGTAGTATTCGCTCCCAAATCCCGCGACTTCTCCAAGAAGATGAACGCAAAGGCAAAGAACGCAGCGCTCTTGTCCGCACTTTCCAAGAAGGTTGCTGACGGCGAATTCATCGTAGTGGACGAGCTGAAGGTTTCCGCTCCCAAGACGAAGGAAATGGTAGCGTTTGCTAAGGCGCTTGGCTTGGACAAGACGGCGCTCGTAGTTATGGATAACGACGATATCAACGTAATCCGCGCGGCGGCAAACCTTCCCAAGTTGAACACGTTGCCCCTTGCGCAGCTCAGCACCTACGAAGTCGTTGTAAACAACAAAATCGTTATGACGAAAGCGGCGGTTGAGAAATTCCAGGAGGTAAATGGCTAATGTTCGCAGAAGATATTATCATTAAGCCCGTCCTTACCGAAAAAGGTTACGACGGCATCGCGGATAAGAAGTATACGTTCATCGTAAAGAAGGACGCAAACAAAACGGAAATCAAGCTGGCGGTTGAAAAGCTTTTCGGCGTTCAGGTTGCAAGCGTAAACACCGTTACCTGCAAAGGTAAGTTGAAGAGAATGGGCAGAAATCAAGGCTACACGCCCGATAGAAAGAAGGCTATCGTAACCTTGAAAGAAAACAGCAAGACCATCGAATTCTTCGACGCTTTGACTTAATGGAGGAATAAAAGAAAATGGCTATTAAATCTTATAAACCTACGTCGGCTGGTCGTCGTTTCGTAACGGTTCTTACCTATGACGATCTTACGCCCGGCGCAAAGCCTGAAAAATCCTTAATGCACGACCAACGTCACAGCGGCGGCCGTAACAATATGGGTAGAATCACCACCAGACACATCGGTGGCGGTAA
>JAZSGC010000089.1:0-2093 GCA_045532525.1 Candidatus Scatosoma sp. | reverse complement strand
TATCCGATTTTTGAAAGGAAAAAACGAAATTATCGGCAAGGCGGGTAACGCGAAAGCTTTCTCCGTTCCCTTCCAACGTAAAATCCAGCTTTCCGTCCACGGCATATTTTTGAAAGCTTTGCAGGGTGATTTTTCTATACGTCAGCCAAAACGCCAAACAAAGCGCAGTACAAAGCAAGGCAATCGCCAACCAACCGTAGCCTATCTTCAACGCTTCCGGTTTGGAAAAGCCGTGCCCGACAATCAAAAAGTATACGGCAAGGGCAATCGCCAACGCCCCGATAATCAGCAGGGGCATTATTTTTGCCAGCGTCAATTCTTTGATAATCCTTTTGTTATCCGCCCGCGAGCGGGAATAGGCAATCATAATCACAACTCCTAATATTTGAAAAATAGACGTATATTGCAACGCGTTGGGTTAGTTGGGTTAATCGAGTTCGCGGTATTTACGAAGCTTTTCCTGTACAAACATAAGGCGTTCTAAGCGTTCGTCGTCGTTGCAGTAGCTCTCAATTTCGCCTTCCACCTTTTGATATTCGCTATTGATTTCCTGCTTATCCTTTACGTTTAACAATTTCATTTGGTGGATATAGTCGATTTTAGAAATAAAATATTCGTACGACAAGGCGTTTTGAATCATACTGTTAAAGCCCGAAGCGGAAAGCCATCTTTTACGGATAGACGTTGCGCGCAAATACGCATTTAAAATTTCCGACGGGTCTATCATACTGGAATCATATTCCCAAATTTTTCCGTACAAACGAGCGAGATTGTAATACAAGAAGCCGCCCCAAACGCTCAAATCCAAATCCACCTTATCTAAATACTCGTCAATGATTTTTTCATAACAGCTTTTTGCGGCGAAAAGATGCTCCGAAGCGTTTGTAAAGCCGTATAAATGCATATGGATTAGCCCCATATAGTCATAATACAAGACTTCGATAAGCGGATTGATTTGCGTGTTTTTCGGTGGTGGATTGAATTTTAAATTCAGCAAAAGCTCGTCGTAATCTTCTTGCTTAGGGTTAAATCCGTCCACCATTTTAAACTTTGTGTAGGCGTTTACCACGGTGAAAACGGTTTTTGCGTATTTTAAGAGCTTGGGATTTTGATAATATTCAATATCGCGTTCGTCATAGCCCCCAACGATTTCTTCCGCTTGGATATACCAGTTGGAAACCGCTTCTTGTTTCCCGAAAAGGGGCATAAAAGCGATGCGCTCAAAAACATACGTTAATCGCTCGTCAAAATACTTCAAGCTCTTACATTCCGAAAGCCAGTCCTGTAACAGGTTTTGCAAATAATCGTTGTTTTTCAGCCCGATTTTTTTATCATAACGACGGAACAGCTGCCCATAATCTACGTAATAGCAGCTGCGGCAAAGCAAATTGTCATATTGCGGTATTTCTTTTTTGCTTTCTTCTTGCAGCGAAGGGGTGCGGCTAAGCTTTAACACTTTTTCAAGAACTTCTTGGAAAATCTCCGTTTGATTATCTTCGTTAAAGAAACGGATATCCAGCCCCGACATATCCGAAGGCAGCTCCACATCCGTCGTTTTATCGGCAAAATCACCCAGCAGAATGCAGCGTTCCCGTCCCAGGTGGAACAACGCCATACCCAACTCAAACACCACGTTTTGGCGAAGACGGTACACCTGTTCGCCATCTTTTTTTAAGCAGCAATCTTCTGCGGTTAAAACGGCAATACAAATTTCCGTTTCACGGAAAAGCTTGGTTACTTCACTCAAAATATCTTTCGTGAGAATTTTTTCCATAACGATACGCGAAGTGATAGGGTAGCGATTTTCCTTTTCGTAATCGTTGATCATTTGATTAAGCGTTTTTGCGTACTGCCCGCCGTTGCCGCCGTAGATGATAGAAATTGTTTTATACCGTTCGATCATAGGAGCTTTCCTTTGTGTGTATATTTTTTATTTCCAAACGTTTGGAAATTGATTTTATTATAGCATAGGCGTAAAAATATGTCAACAGCGAAAGAGAAATCTGTTGAGTCTATTTTATCACGGCGCAGCGGAGTAAAACGCGGCAAGAAAAAACAAAAATACAACCGTATAGACAAAATCCCCCCGTAAT
>JAZSGC010000041.1:0-5095 GCA_045532525.1 Candidatus Scatosoma sp. | reverse complement strand
TAAATTAACCCGCCTCCTTGCCCGCGGGTCGCAGGCTCTCGCTCGTATAGTCAAGGTGTCGTGTTGTACTCGTATAGTCAAGGTGTCGTCTTATGCTCGTATAATATAGGTTCTATAATTTCGAAGAGATGTTTAATTGTTTTTATATTTGTTATATACTTGATAGAAAAACGACATATTATTAAATCCCACCAAATAAGCAGCTTCGCTAATCGTTGCTTCGCCTGTATTCAAAAGCGTTTGTACGGCAGAAATACGGATTAAATTCCGATATGTAATAGGATTACTACCCGTATATTCTTTAAAAAGCTTTCTAAAATTGGATTCGCTCATCGAACATAATTTGGCATAATAAGAAATTTTTTCGTTCTTAAAATACTGTTGTTTTAATTCCCATAATGCCGGAAGTAGTTTTTGGTATTTTTGCGGAATCGTGTTCCCTGTTGTTTCCAAATAATGCAAAAGCTCGTAAATTTTTGACGATAGAAATAACGGACTATGCATATTTTGTTTGGAAATAGATGAAAAAACAAGAGCTAACTCAGGCATTTTCAAATGAATGGGGTTATTAAGATTGGTCAAAAAATTGTTCTTTCTTATGTCAAAAGACAGCATCTTTATTTTGGTGGCTTCTTGCAGGTAGGTGATTTGATAGGGCAAGTTTTTAGGAACAAAAATGCCTGTATCTTGCTCGATATATACGGTCTGCTTTAAGCTATTGAAATAAAATCGCAATGCGCCTTTTTGAACGTATATAAAGGAATAAAGCGGCTTTCCTGTTTTATATGTAAATAAGTGGTTGGCGGGGCGTTTTAATTGTATAAACCCAGGTTTTCTAATTGCAAAGTCTAAATGTCCACTAATTCTAATATCTTCCATACGCACCTCAAAAATAATCGAATACCATACATTTTTGTTGAATTGTCTATTGTACATTTCGCGGGGTTATTATATAATAAAATCGGTAGACTGTCAAGTAAAATTTGGAAAAATATATGGAGTTTTCTTTATGGTGGCTAAATTAGGCTTTTTATTAACAACAAAAACAGGAAAAATTTTGTATCAAAGTGTAAAGGATCTCCCGATTATCGATTATCATAATCATTTATCCATTGCAGATATTTTGGGGAATAAGCGTTTTACGAATGTCTACGAACTGTGGATTCAACCAGATCCGTATAAACACCGTGCGATGCGTATGTGCGGGGTTGCCGAGAAGTACATAACGGGCGACGCGACCAATGAAGAAAAATTTATCAAATGGTGCGAAACGTTGCCGAAACTGCTATTGAATCCTTTATCTCATTGGTCGATGATGGAGCTTCAAATGGTATTTGGCGTTACGGAGCAGCCTAACGGAAAAAATGCGAAAAGCATATACGAGTACTGCAATCGGTATTTGCAAGAGCACGACGTGACGGCGAATGGACTTTTACGTTTATTTAACGTAGAACAAGCTTGTCCTTGCGCTTCGCTAATAGACGACATTAAGAGTTTTGAAGAAAACGTAATGGTGGCGCCTTCCTTGCGTGGCGACGATATCGTGCAACCGACAGCGGAGTTTATTAAAAAACTGGAGAGCTTTGTCGAAGCAAAGATAGGTTCTTTGGCGGATTTTGAGATGGCAATCGAAAAACGATTATTGGATTTTCGGGCAGTCGGCTGCGTTTTTTCCGATCACGCCTTGGACGACGGATTTGTTTTTCATCCCGACGACGGGGGAAACGGCGGGCGTTTTTTAGACCTGCTGGATGGTAAATTAGACGCGACTGAAGGTGCAAAATTATCTTCCTACGTTTTGCTTATGCTTGGAAAGTTGTACGCAAAGCACGGGTTTGTTATGCAGCTACATATCGGCGCGCAGCGTTATACCAGTTCAAAACTCCGCCAAAAGGTCGGTCCTGCGGGCGGCTTTGCGGGAATAGGCAACAGTGTGGACGTACGTTCGCTTACAAGATTTTTAGATTCTATGGATTGCGCGGGATACGGTTTACCCAAAATGATATTATTTACGTTAAATCCTGCGGACAATGCGCTCATTTCCGTTTTGTCGGGTTCCTATTCGAAGGACGGCACGGAAGGCTTGATTACGCAAGGTCCCGCTTGGTGGTGGTGTGATCATAAGCTGGGCATCACCGAAATGCTTGAAAATACGGCGGCGTTTGGTGCGCTTTCTAATTTCATCGGTATGACAACCGATTCAAGGAGCTTCCTTTCCTTTGTCCGTCACGATTATTTTAGAAGAGTGTTATGTGAATGGTTGGGAGAAAAATGGGAAAAAGGCGAGCTGTTGTGCGATAGGAACGACGTAAAGGCGTTGGTACGCAAGCTTTGCTATGAAAATGTAAAGAAAGCAGTAATGAGATAGGAGTGATTAGATTATGTTTAAAGAAAAAGTAGCGGTGGTAACAGGCGCGGGCGGTACGCTTTGCTCGGCGATTGCGATAGAACTTGCCAAACAAGGCGCAAAGGTAGTTTTGGTTGGCAGAACAAAGGAAAAGTTAGAAGTTGTTGCAGAGAAAATTAAAACGCTTAGCGGAGAATATCTCGTTTATTCTTGCGACGTGACGAATGAAACGTCTGTAAAGGCTCTTGCGAAAGAAGTGGAAACTCGTTTCGGCGGTTGTGATTATCTTATCAACGGTGCTGGCGGAAACAATCAAAAGGCAATGCCGACGATTACGGCATACGACGAGCGTGAGCTTACGGGCAAGCTTCCCGAAGGGCAAAAAGGCTTGTACGATATCGATATGGACGCGTTTAAAAGCGTATTGGATATCAACATTATGGGAACGGTTATTCCTACGATGGAATTTGCCAAGCAAATGGTGAAAAAAGGCGGCGGAAGCGTTATAAACTTTGCCTCTATGAATAGTTATTGTCCGTTGACAAGATGCTTTGCCTACGCAATGAGCAAGGCGGCAATCTCAAACTTAACGCAATCGTTTGCGGCGTACTATGCGCCTGCAAAAATTCGTATCAACGCGATTGCTCCTGGTTTTATGGTAAACGAAAGGAGTAAAAATTATCTTGGTACGGTAGAGGACGGCTTAACGGCAAGAGGGCAAAGCGTTATCAGTCATACGCCGATGGGTAGATTTGGTCAAGCGGACGATTTACTTGGCTGCGCAAAATGGTTGCTTGGCGAGGGCGCAAGCTTTGTAACGGGTATCACCGTACCTGTGGACGGCGGATTCTTAACGCTTGGGGGCGTGTAATGATTTTAACCGATTATTTTAGAAGCGATTATGACGTGACGTGGGACTACGCAAAGCAAAGCGGCGTTTCGCACGGCGTTATTCGGCTGCCTGAAAACAAGGATTTTGATTTGACGGATAAGGCGCATTGGCAGACCGTTTATAAGCGTTTTACCGATTACGGCATTACGCCGCTGATTGTCGAGCCGATGCCCAACGAAGTGCACGATCACATCAAAGCAGGGGACCACGTACGCGATGAAAGCATTGAAAAGGTGTTAAAAATGTTGCCCATTATGCGTGATTTGGGGATGGAAAGCATTTGCTTTAACTGGATGGCGCATATCGGCTGGTTTCGTACCCGAAGCGATGTGGAAGAGCGTGGCGGTGCTTTGGTGACGGAGTTTAATCCCAACGATTTTCAACCGAAAACGGGCGTTGCAATTTCGGAAAAAGAGCTGTGGGATAATTATGAATATTTCTTGAAAGCGGTAATCCCGACGGCGGAACGGTGCGGTATAAAGTTAGCGTTGCATCCCGACGATCCCCCTGTGCCGAAGCTTGGGGACGTATCCCGAATTATGGTTTCGGTGGAAAATATTAAAAAAGCGATTTACGATATCTATCCTAGTGAAAATTTGGGGCTTACGATGTGCCAAGCAAACTTTTATATTATGGGCGCGGACGTGGAAAAGACGATAAGAGATTTTGCAGAAAAAATCTTTTTTGTGCATTTTAGAAATACTATCGGTTCGTTGAAAAGATTTAGAGAAACCTTTCACGATAACGGTGATTTGGATATGGCGAAGCTGCTTCGCTTATACACAAGCTTGGGGGTAAACGTACCCATTCGTGTAGACCACGTGCCAACGCTCAAAGGTGAAAATACGGAAGTGGCTGGCTATGCTGCGCAGGGCAGATTATTTGCAATAGGATATTTAAAAGGCTTATTGGAAGCGATGGAGAGCAAATAAGGAGTAAAACAATATGGAAAATTATCGTAATATCGGCGTAATGCTGGATATGTCGCGAAACGGTGTAATGAAGATTAGCGAAGTAAAAAGATACGTCGATTATCTTTCGCTGATGGGATATAACACCTTGGAGCTTTATACGGAGGATACTCTTGCAATCGAAGGGGAACCGTATTTTGGTTATATGCGCGGACCTTATACGGCGGCGGAAATTAAAGAATTGGACGCGTATGCGAGAGAGAAAGGGGTTGAGCTCATTCCTTGTATTCAAACGTTGGGACATTTTACCAATACGCGTAAGCTTCCGAAATATCAACATTTGTTTGATATTGACGATATTTTGTTGATTGACAGTGAAGAAGTGTACGCCTTTTTGGATAAGCTGTTTCAAACGCTTGCGGAGAATTTTACTTCACGCAAGGTCAATATCGGAATGGATGAAGCGCACAACGTTGGACTGGGAAAATACCTTGACAAACACGGCTATCACGACCGTTCGGAATTGTTGATTAGACATTTAAACCGCGTTTCGGAAATTGCCAAAAAATACGGCTTCACTTGCCATATGTGGAGCGATATGTTCTTCCGTTTAATTAGTGGCGGCGGCTATTTGGCAGACGCGCTGGAAGGCGTGCACGTTTCGCCTGAAATTGCGGCAAAAGTTCCTGAAAACGTTTCATTGACCTATTGGGATTATTATGCGACGGACAAGGCAAAATACGACGTTATGTTTGAAAAGCACCTTGAATTTGGGCGTGAGGTTTGGTTTGCAGGCGGGGCTTGGACGTGGCAGGGCTTCTCGCCTTTAAACGAGTTCTCCTTGCGGAGTATGAAGCCCGCAATGGAAAGCGCGAGAGAAAAAGGTATACAAAATATCATTTTTACGGTTTGGGGGGATAACGGTAGAGAGTGCTCGTCCTTTGG
>JAZSGC010000069.1:0-2253 GCA_045532525.1 Candidatus Scatosoma sp. | reverse complement strand
TGACCTTGCTTCCTACCATCGTAGACGAGAGTATGCAGCTTCTCAATATGGGCAGTTATATGTCCTATGCGTTGCGATTTGGGTTCTTGAACGCCATCTACTTTTTGGGCGGCGCATGCTTGGGACTTGACGGGCTGGATTTGTTCCAAAAAGAAGAAAAGCGGGTGGCATGTCTGCGTCGAAAACGCATTACGCCGATTGTATATAGCCTTATTTTCGGGGCTTTGTTTCTTGCAATGGCTGTATTTTTCGCGGGGGATTTCCATATCAAAGCCGCGAAGCTGTTTTCCGATTCTACGATGCAAAACGCCTTAAAAACCTTTTCTTCGCGTTTTGCCCATTCCTTGGGCGGTATCTTTGCGGTTGGGATTTTTGCCGTGTGTACGTTGCTTATTTTGGGCACGGGGATCATTTTGCGCGCAGGAAAAAAGCTGCCGATGCGGTTGCTTAGTCTGTTTGCGGTGGCAATCGTCGTCTTCCAAGGGGCGTTTTTTGGCTCGCAACTCGTTATAGGGAACACGTCTACCCAAAACGTGCGCTGGGAACGATACAACGTCTTGGCGCAGTCCTTGCGCGAAGAAGACGAGTCCTTCTATCGCGTGCGCGACTTTGATAATCAATGCTCGTCGAATATCGTGTTCGAAGGGGATACCTACGCCTTCACCGCCTTTTCGTCAATGCTTGATAAGGATAATTTTCCGCTGACGACGCTGTTTGGGTATTCGGGGAACGGCAAAAATATCTCTCGCGGCAACGGCGGCAGTATCTTCGGGGATAGCTTTTTGGGGTATAAATACTTGATGGTGCCCGAAGGGAAAAAGAGTAAGGTGGAAGGAAAGTCTTGGTATGCGCCGTACAAAACGACGGTGGACGGGAAGGAAGAGCACCTGCAAAAGGATGGAATGCTTGTCTATCAAAACCTGTACGTTTTCCCGACGGCGTTTGTGGTCGATAGCGGCGAGTACCGTTTTGTCGCGGAGAATAATTCGTCCACGAACCGCACGAATAATCAAATCGCCTTGTATAAGTACCTTGGCGGCGAGAAGGATATTCAGACGATTACAGGTGGGGCGATCTATGAGCTCACGCAAAAGCTTTGGGCGCGGAGTGGCGAAATCAGCCTTTCGAAAGACACGATTTCCGTGAACGTTTCGGCGGACGAAGGGCAGTACTTGATGGTCACGTTTGCGGCGATTGATGGGTACCAGGTACGCGTTAACGGCAAAGAAGCGACGCTTTGCGAGAATGATTTGAAGCTCCTTTGCGTGCCGCTTGAAGCAGGGGAGAACGTCGTGGAATTCACCTACAAGAGCCCGTATGGGAAATATATGCTACTGTGTTTCTTTGTAGGAATGATTGCGATTTGCCTTGTGGGGATTGTGATGCAGGACACGAAGCTGGTTGTCAGGAGTGAAAAGCTGGTCGGCGTGGCTGGGATGGTGCTGGCTGCGGTGCTAGTGCTAGTGTTCTTTGCGTTGCCGACGGGGGTATTTATCGCAAAATGTGTCGCGATGCTTTTGTAGCGGTCTTTTGATGGAGCAGGGCGGTTGTAGACGAATTTGTGAAAAAAATGAAAATAATTTGCAAAAGGCGCTAAAAAATGCTTGACTAAAACTTTTGCAAAGGTTATAATTGCTTATGTCGTTGGGCGGAAAAGCCCGCGATGAGCATATTGAGGCGTAGCGCAGCTTGGTAGCGCGTTTGGTTAGGGACCAAAAGGTCGTGGGTTCAAGTCCCGTCGCCTCAACCACGGAAAAAGTCTTGAAACAAAAGGTTTCAAGGCTTTTTTCTTTTCCAAAAACCGCCGTGAAAATCAGGCTTGACCACATGTTTGACCACTTGCGGATTTTTCTCTGTTTTTATGTGCTCGGAATAGCAGGTTTTTTGCGAAAAATAAAAAATTCCTTTTCTTTGTTTACTGCGTATCAAATTTTAGGGGGTGACGATGGATTTCGTCACCCCTTGTTTTGTACCTTTTTAAGTTCAGCGATTTCTGCTTTCATTGTTTTTATCAGCTCGGCTATATTATAATTTTCTTTAAGAAATTCTAATAATACATTCTATATCATCCAAATCGGGACGATAAGGTTATCTTTGTCGAACGCACCAAAGTGTTCAGCCATGCAAAGAACTGCGCTGGTGCCGACTTGCAACGGTGCGCGGTCGATTACGCCGAATGTACGAATAATGCGTTTATCGGGCGTTGCTGTTTTCTTGATTTCCAAAGGACAGAGCTTGCCGTCACCCTCCATA
>JAZSGC010000096.1:0-4051 GCA_045532525.1 Candidatus Scatosoma sp. | reverse complement strand
CCGCATATGAGCATATCGGCAAGCAAAGCATTTAGCTGTATGGGATCGGGCGTCGTCAAATCCGCAGCAAGTCGCTTTCGCCCATACACAACGCCCAACGTGCCGATTACGCCCACCTTTTTCCCTGCCGCACGCCAAATGCTTGCCAACATATACGAAGTGGTCGTTTTACCGTTTGTACCAGTAATACCGACGATTTTTAAGCGATGAGACGGATTACCGTAAAAAGCCGCGGCAAGTTTCCCTAATGCCTCGCGCGAATCTGCAACGAGAATTTGCGGTGCGTCAATAGGCAACGCTCTTTCGGTAATAAACGCAATCGCGCCGTTTCTTTTTGCTTCCGCCGCGTATTGATGAGAATCCACATTTCCGCCCGTTAAGCAAATAAATAAGGAGTTATCCAGCCTTACTCTGCTGTCCATATTGAGCGCAGCGATTTCCACGTCTACCCCCGCATACGTTTGCCCTAAACATTCCGCCAACTTCGATAACCGCATATTTTCTCCTTGTCCTATACCTAAGATATCCTATTATATTCCCTTTTTTCGCGGGATATGAGAACTTCTTAGAATAAAAAAGAAAACGGAACATATTTTGTTCCGTTTCCATACGTTATCTTGGTTTAATATCCTTTAAGGATATTATGCCTTCAAATATATCCTTTGCGCAAGGGGCGGCAACCACGCTGCCGTAATATGCGCCCTGCGGTTCGTTCACGATAACCAACGCCAAATATTTGGGTTTATCCGCAGGGAAAAATCCCACGAAAGAGGATACGTATTTTCCCGCAGCAATATGTCCGTCGACAAATTTTTGCGCCGTTCCCGTTTTTCCACCGACAAAATAGCCGTCCAAGTAGGTTTTTTTTCCGCTGCCGTCGCGGACTACGCCTTCCAGCATTTTTGCCAAAATCCCCGACGCTTCTTCGCTTATGGTACGCGCTTGGAGCTGTGCGCCAGTTTCCTTTAAAATATAGCCGTCGTCCGCGTAAATTTTCTTTACAAAATGCGGCGTATAATAATAACCGCCGTTCACCGCCGACGCCGTGGCGCAGGCAAGCTGCAAGCCGGAAACGGCGATCGTTTGCCCAAATCCAATACGCGCAAGGTCGCACCCACGCACGGCGGCTTCGGGCATTAGCAATCCGTACGCTTCGCCGCTAAAATCGATCCCCGTTTTCATACCAAAGCCAAAAGCGGAAAGGTAATCGTAAAAAGTAGCTTTTCCCAGTGATAACGCAATATCCGTAAAGCAAGGGTTACAGCTGTTGTTTAGAGCTTCCGCAAGCGTTTGGTTGCTATGCTTACCGTTGGCGTGGTTGCTCCAACATTTTACCGTTGTACCGTCCACCGCGCGCGTCCTTGAACTGTTGAACACGTAGCTGGTCGAAAACGCCTTTTTATTGCCGCGCAAATGTTCTTCAATATTCATTGCCGACGTAATAATCTTAAAGGTTGAACCCGGCTCGTATATGTCGCACACAATGTGATTTCGAGTAAGCGCGTTGAGCAGCTCCGCGTCGTTTCTGGGGACGTCGTTTAAATCGTACGAAGGATAATTCGCCATTGCCAAAATCTCAAAATTCGTTACGTCTAAAACGATGCATTCCGCGGAAACAGGGTTATACTGCGCCGAAACCTTTTCCATTGCGCTTTCTACGATTTCCTGTATGCCATAATCGATTGTAAGCTGCACGTTATAGCCGTTTGTGGCAGGCAGGTACGCGGCGACGCTGTTTTTTAGCTCTATCCCCACCAGGTCGGTTTCGTATAAAAGCTCTCCGTTTTTGCCCGATAAAACGCCGTCGTAATACTTTTCAATTCCCGTCGTACCCACGTTATCCGTCGAAGTAAAGCCCAAGACTTGACAGAGTGCGTCGCCCTTAGGATAAAAACGCACGTTATCCCGCGAATAATAGATGCCGTCAAGCGCTAACGTAGACAACTTTTCCACCACGCTCTTATCCACCTTTTTAACGAGCGTAACCTCCGACGCCTTTTTCTTGGTGAGTTTATCGTATAACGTCGTTTGCTCCACACCGAATACGCCTGACAGCGCCCCTGCCGTGGTCTGCGCGTCTTTGACGGCATTAGAACGAGCGAACACTGTATAAGCCGTGTCGTTATCCGCCAAAACAACCCCGTTGCGGTCAAGCACCTTTCCGCGTTCGGCAACGATAGGAATTTCTCTCGTCCATTGATCCATCGCGCGATAATTTAATTCTTCGCTCCAAAATACTTGGATATAGAGAAAACGGATTGCCAAAGTCAAAAAAAGAAAGGTTATTGCCAAGCTAACGGCAAATAACCTCTTTCGTAAAATTGATATAGAATATTCGTGACGTTGTGTTTTGATATGATTGACTCCTATCTTATTTTCCCGCTTGCCTCAAGCCTTGGGATTCCGCCCATTGCAAAATGCTTTCTTCGGATTTTGCAATTTCAATTTGCTGCTGAATTTCTTCGTGTTGATCTATGAGTTGTTGTCTTTGTTTTTCCAAATTCTTGATTTTAATCTTCTTTTGGCTGATGACGTTGGAGTTTACGCCTATGATAGAAAGCATACCGATCGTAACCACCGCAAAAACCGCCATAACGACCTTTGCAAGGGGCGTAAGCGCATACTGCGCTTGCGTTTGCACTTCTACCGCCGTTGCAGGCGCTTGTTCGATTACGGGCGCGATATACGTAGGCGCAACGTACGTTGCAGCCGCCGTAGCCGTGTTTTGGCGTTCTATTTGTTCAAATCTCTCCGCTGTGAATACGGAAGAAGCGACTTGTTCGCTTACGTAATCGGTCACTTCGGGGACTTGTTCTACGATCGGCGTTTCCTGTACGGGAGCGTACGTAGTTCTTTCCATCGTCGATACGGAAGCTTGCACGGGCGCAACGTAGGTTTCCGAAGCGAATTGATCGGCTACGGCGCTTTGCAATCTACGATAGCGTTCGCTGATTTGTGCATTATGGCGCTGTGCTTCTAATTCCGTGTTTGTAAGCTGTACAGCTTCTCTTTCGCGTACCATTTCCATTCCCGTACTCCTCCATCCTTGTGTTTCGCAAGTATCTTACCCTTTAATCCTGCCGCGGCTTAAATTTTTTCCGCGATTCGTAATTTTGCACACTTGCTTCTTGAATTATTTTTAAGTTCTTCTTCACTTGCCGTAATCGGCTTGCGAGTAATCGTCTTGATTTCAGGTTTTTTGCCGCATACGCATACGGGAAAATTCCCCGGGCACGTACAAGGCGATTCCAAAGTTCTAAACGCTTCCTTGACAATTCTGTCTTCCAAGGAATGAAAGGTAAGAATTGCAATTCTGCCGCCTTTTTTTAATCTTCTCGTTAACGAAAGCACAAGCTCCGTTAACCCGTCCAACTCACCGTTGACTTCAATGCGCAACGCCTGAAAGCTTTTTCTTTCGCACGGCGCGCCGTAACGGAATTTTGCGGGAATACTGTTTCGGATAATCTCCGCAAATTCCCCCGAAGTCTTCAACGGCTTTTCCATACGGGCTTTTACTACGTTTCTTGCAATTTGTTTTGCAAACGTCTCTTCTCCGTAGGTTTTCAAAATTCGTGCCAGCTCGTCTTCCGAATAGGTGTTGAGCACAATTTCCGCCGTTAAATATGCCGACGTATTCATTCGCATATCCAAGGGTGCGTCCGCTTTACGGTAGGTAAATCCCCTTTCTTCATCGTCAATTTGGTGAGAAGAAACTCCAAAATCGAGCAATGCACCGTCTATTTTATCAATTCCCGCCCTATCGAACACAAGCGCGAAATCTTTATAGTTGGATTTATAAATTTCAAATCTGCCTTGGAATTCGTTTAACCGATTGCTTGCTGCCGCGATTGCCTCGTCATCTAAGTCGGTTGCAATCAATCTTCCGTTTGGCGAAGTTCTTTTTAATATCTCGTAGGAATGTCCGCCGCCTCCAACCGTTCCATCGAAATAAACGCCGCCGTCCTTTAAGGCAAGCCCCTCCATACACTCTTCCAGCATAACGGGCTTATGCGCAAATTCCAACATCTTTTAAATCCCCAGCTTTTTAAGC
>JAZSGC010000050.1:0-17410 GCA_045532525.1 Candidatus Scatosoma sp. | reverse complement strand
CTTTGAAATTATATCGTATAGCGAGTTGACAAAATTATTGAAAGAGGAGCAAGAAGTCCTTAGAGCTTAGGTTATTAGATAAAATGACTTAATTTTATCTTTCTTCAAAAAAATTTAAAAGAGCTAGGGGACCAATGTGTTTTTTGATATAACCGTATGGGTTCAAGTCCTAACTTAAAAACCTTAAAGGTTCAGAATAGGTCATACAATACAAAAAATAGGTGATACCCAAATAGGGTGTCGCCTATTTTTCGATACGCACGAATATGAAGGGATTTGAGGGTGGGAGCCGCGAACGGGAGTGAGCGCTTTGCCAACGTTACTATGATTAAGAAAAAGATGGAAGGCAAAGACCGACGTTGATAACGTTGGGGCGGGGCGCGCCGCTAAAGGCGCAAATCCCTTCATCCGCACCAAACAAAAACTATCCAATCCTTTTGGACGGTTCTTTTCTTTTGAAACTTTACGACATAAATGATACAAACGGAGAAAAAGTGAAACGCTTATACGAAAAAAATGAACTGGCTTTTTCCATTATATGGATTGTGGCTTACGTGGTTTTAATGAGCCTTGCGGATTACTTTTCCGCTTTCGTCGGGATTGAAAAGGTATTTACCCTGCCCGTCGGGCTTATCCTTGCCACCGTTTTGTTGGTGTGGATAAAAACAGCGGGTTTATCGAAGAAATACGGCTTAGTAAAGGTGAAATTCCCGACAAAAATATACTTATGGTTTATACCGCTTGCCGTTACCGTCTCCGTGAATTTTTGGGGTGGGGTTTGCTTGCGGTACACCCTTTTGGAAACGGTATTATACGTTGTTTCGATGCTTTGCGTGGGTATCGTGGAAGAAATTATTTTCAGGGGTTTTTTATTCAAGGTTTTAAGCAAGGAAAATTTGGTGGTTGCCATTATTGTAAGCAGTCTTACGTTTGGCTTTGGACATATTGTCAATCTATTCACGGGTGCGGACTTGGTTGCCACGTTGCTGCAAATAGGTTATGCGACGGCGGCGGGTTTCTTGTTCACAATGATTTTCTATAAATCGGGAAGTTTACTGCCCTGTATTGTAACGCATAGCGTGATGAACGCCACAAGCGCTTTTTGTTGCGATACGGATTTAACGATGGAGATTATTACGGCGGCGGTTTTAATCGTTGTATGTCTTGCATATGCTTTTTGGATATGGAAAGCGGATAAAGCGCGCACAAAAAAGCCGAACGAAGATGCGGCGGAAAGCGAAGTCATAGAAGAATAAACGACATTCATATAGAATAGCGAAATACGAAAGGGGGGAATACGTAACACAAATGACGCACTTTATGAATTTACATCCGCAACCGTTTTCGAATATTGCCGATGGAACTAAGACCATAGAATTGCGCTTATTCGACGAAAAACGAAAAAGAATTTCCGTTGGGGATACCATAATCTTTAAAAACACCCAGGACGGATCCAAAACGTTATCCTGCCTTGTAACGAAGCTACATATTTTTAGCGATTTTGAAGAACTGTACGCGGCGTTGCCGTTAGTAAAATGTGGATATTTGCCTCACGAGCTTGCTTCGGCTTCCGCAAAAGATATGGAAGTCTATTATCCTATGGAAAAGCAAAAAAATTTCGGCGTCGTCGGAATTGAAATTCGCTTAATAAAAGATTAAAAATTGTAATAGGCCTTATTGCAAAGGCTTTACGGACGAGTCGTATTTTTGTTTATCCTACACCGCGCACCCAAAAGGGGTGCGTTTCGCTTTTCAATAGGGGTTTTCCTGTTTTTTTCGCACCGTTTTCTTAAAAAGGAGTATTGACTTGTGCGTAAAAATGTGTTATGATAAGAAAAAGTGGCAAAACGTTAAACAAAAGGAGAAAAATAATGCGCAAGATACCTACGATTGCTTTTATGTATGATTTTGATAAAACCTTGTGCGATCAGGATATGCAGGATTATGCCTTTATCCCCAACCTGCATATGACCAGCGAAGAGTTTTGGGGGGAAACGGAAGCCTTCCGCAAGAAGCATTATATGGAAGGTATTTTGGGGTATATGTATTATATGATGTACAAGTGCCGCGAAAAGGATATTCCGTTCACACAGGAATATTTGCGTTCTCTGGGAAAAAACATCAACTTCTACAAGGGCGTGCAAAACTGGTTTAAGCGCATCAATCAATACGGCGAGTCCATTGGCGTGAAGATAGAGCACTACATCATTTCCAGCGGGTTAAAAGATATTATAGACGGTTCGGCGATCAAGGACGAATTCAAAAAAATCTTTGCTTGCCAGTATTATTTTGACGAAAGCGGACAGGCGGTTTGGCCGAAAATCGCCATCAATTACACCCAAAAAACGCAGTATATTTTCCGTATTTCCAAAGGCATTTACGACGAAACGGACAATAAAAAAGTCAACGAAAAAATGAGTGACCGCGTCGTTTCCTATCAAAATATGCTCTATTTTGGCGACGGAATCACCGATATCCCCTGTATGACCTTTGTAAAAAAGCAGGGCGGGATTTCTATTGCGCTGTACCCTAAGGGCAAAAAGAACAAGGTAACTAACCTGCTTTTGGATAATCGCGTCAACTATATTTGCGCGGCGGATTATCAGGAGGGTAGTGATTTGGACTCTCTGGTCAAATGTATCGTACAAGAAATGAAGCTGTCGCACACTTTGCTATTAAAGCAAAAACAACAGCGTTCCCGTGAATCAAAAAAAGCGGAAAATAAAAACTGATAGTCGTAAAAGGCGCTCGTGCACGCGGGCGTTTTTTGCGTTTGATTAGGGCGGAACGCTTGCAATTTAGCATGAAATATGGTACACTAAAAAAGGGGTAATAAATGCGAAAATTAACGGTTACGAGAAGAAAATATTTTGCGGCGTCTTGGACGCCGATATACATTTATTTAAGTACGGATAAAGTAGATTTTCCCGCAGTAAACAAATCGCGACACAGATTGTTGGGGAAGTTGAAAAACGGACAAACGATTACCTGTGAAATTCCAAGGGAAGAAGTGACGATTTTAGCGGCGTATCATAGCTTGGGCATATGCGCAACCACGGATTACGCGACGATTCCCGCCGGTGAGCAAGACGTTGTGCTTTGCGGAAAAACGAAACTCAATCCGATGGCGGGGAATCCTTTCTTTTTTGAGAAATTGTAGAAATAGGAGAGAAAAATATGAACGTAGTAGTAGGGCAGTCGGGCGGACCGACCACGGTAATCAACGCAAGCCTTGCAGGGGTCTTTGTCGGCGCGGCACAGGCGGGCGCGGATAAAATTTACGGTATGCAAAACGGTATTCAAGGCTTCTTGCAGGAGCGTTTTGTGGACTTGAAAAAAGTTTTATATAACGATACGCAAATCGACTTATTAAAGCGCACCCCGGCGTGTTTTCTCGGCAGCTGCCGTTATAAGCTGAAAGACGCGGAAAAGGACATTACCGATTACGAGAAAATTTTTGCGATTTTGAAAAAGTACGAAATCGACTGTTTTTTATACATAGGCGGAAACGACAGTATGGACACGGTGGCAAAGCTGTCTGCATACGGCAAAAAAATCGGAAGCAATATTCGTTTCGTCGGTGTGCCTAAGACCATTGATAACGATTTAACGATTACCGACCACACGCCCGGCTATGGCAGTGCGGCAAAATTTGTTGCGACCACAATGAAAGAACTGGTTTGCGATTCTACCATTTACGACACCTATTCCGTGACCATTGTAGAAGTAATGGGCAGGGACGCGGGCTGGCTGACGGCGGCAAGCGCATTGGCAAAAGGGGAAGATTGCGACGGTGTGGATATGATTTGTTTACCCGAAGTACCTTTTACCTTGGAAGGCTTTTTGGATAGAGTATCCAAGCTGTTAAAGACGAAAAAATCCTTGGTTATCGCCGTTTCCGAAGGGGTGAAGTTGCCCGACGGACGCTACGTTTGCGAGTTGGCAAGCGAAGCGGGCGTGGACGTGTTCGGGCATAAGCAGTTGACGGGTACAGCAAGCTTTTTGGCAAGCGTATGCGCTCAAAAATTAAAGACGAAAACCCGTGCGATCGAGCTTTCGACTCTGCAACGTTGCGCAGGACATATTGCCAGCCTGACGGACGTAAACGAAGCGTTTGAGGTGGGCAGGTATGCGTTGAATGCGGCGGTAAGCGGAAAAACGGGGGTGGCGGGCGTGTTCGTGCGCAAGTCGGATAGCCCGTATGAATGCGGCGTTGACGTGGCGGACGTACACTTAATTGCCAACCAAGAAAAGAGTATTCCGCTGGACTGGATCGACGTGGAAAACTGGGGCTTAAAGCCCGCGTTTTTACGCTATGCAAGACCTTTGATACAAGGCGAGCTTGCGCCTGCATATGCGGACGGTTTGCCTCGCCATATTCGCAAAGAAAAATAATTGCGTTTCAAGCTGTGGGGCTTGTAAACGGTTGGGCGAACGATAAAGTTGAAATAAGGGAAGTACGTGATGGAAATGGAAAACAATCCTGCAAGCGGGAGCGCGTTGCATAAGCTGCACGCTTGGGAAAACTTGTTGCTTGACACGGGCAAGCGAAATAATCTCGTGAATTTTAAAGACGCGAAGTCAAGCACGGCGGAAATCGTCGCGCCTGATTTTGCCACGCTTTTTTCCCGCGCCGAACACGCGGCGGAGTTTGAAGTATTTGCTGCGGAAGAAAAGACGGACGACGGTGCAACGGAAGCACAAGGCGGTTATCTTACCAAGCAGGAATACGTAGCGACGTACGCAGAAACCCTGAAAAAACGGCAGGTGCTTGTATACAGCGCGTCCGGTCAACCCTTGCAGGCATTAAAGAATATCAGCAAAAAGGCGCAAACCGCGATAGAAGAAACGGGTATCAATATCGCTTATTTGGCGTTCGGTTTTATCCATTGGGCGGAAAGGGAAAACCCTACGCACGTAATGCGCGCGCCCGTGTTGCTTGTGCCTGTGACGATCCGTAACGATTCCCCCCTGTCGCCTTACTATATCAAGGTGATTGACGACGTAATCGTCAACCCGACCTTTGCTTTTAAATTGCAACACGAATACGGCGTAAAAATGCCTGAGTTCGATGAAGAAGAGGGCTTAGACGTATATTGGAATAAATTGAGCGCGGCGCTCTCCGTGCCCCGTTGGTGGGCGGATAAGGATTGCAAAATCGGCTTGTTCTCTTTCCAAAAAATCAATATGTACGAAGATTTAAAGGAGAACGCGTTGCGCGTTGCAGAGAATGCCAACGTGCGTGCATTGCTTGGTGAAAAAGACGTTGTTTTAGGCGGTGAACGCGTACATGGGTGCGACCTTTTAGAGCTTCGCAACGTCGTGGACGCCGATTCGAGCCAAGCGGAAGCTGTTGCGCTTGCGAAAGCGGGCGTAAGCTTTGTGCTGCAAGGCCCGCCCGGAACGGGCAAAAGCCAAACGATTACGAATATCATTGCGGAATGTATCGGGGACGGAAAAAGCGTTTTGTTTGTTTCCGAAAAGCTTGCCGCGCTCAACGTGGTTTACGATAAGCTTAAAAAGGCGGGCTTGGACGAATTTTGCTTAGAATTACACAGCCATAAAGCCAACAAACGGCAGGTGATAGACGAGCTTTGCAACACGCTGCGTTTGCCCAAAAGCCGCGTTGCCGACAGCGCGGAAAGGGTACTTCGTGGGAAGCGTTACGCCGTGGAAAAGCTGGACGGGTATGCCGACGAATTGCACGCCGTGCGCGCGCCCATTCAAAAATCCTTTTATCAGCTCTTTCAGGCGTTTTGTCAATATCAAAATGCGCCTGACGTGGATTTCTTAATTTCCGACCTAGACACGAAAGGGGAAGATTATTTAGAAGAAGCGGAAGCGCAGCTGCTCCGTTATGCGGAAACGTCGCCCGCTATCGGGGTGGATTATCACCAAAACGTTTGGTACGGATATACGGCGGCGGATAGCTCGTACAAGGCGGTTTCGCAGCTGAAAGGGGACTTGGCGGCAACGGCTTCTTATGCGAGAAAATTGCGCGAGCTTTGCCAAAAGGCGGCTACCGTGTACGCGACGAACGCGGATTGCATAGAACACGCGCACGCGCTTGGTAAGCTGTTTGCCTTAGGGAAAGACAGCCGATTTATCACCCCCGCTTTATTGCATACGGAACGGGTGGAAGAAGGGATTTTGCTTGTTCAACGGCTGGGCGGTTTGGCTGCGGATATTCTCGCGCGCAAAGCGGCGTTGGACGAGAAGCTTGACGCGGACGTTTATCAGCTGGACGGCAAGAATATACACAAGAAGCTCACCCGACAGTTCGGCGGCTTTTTCTCCCGTCTGTTTAGCGGCGAATATCGCGAACTCATCACAAAAATCCGTCTTTGTAAAAAGGACGGCAAGAAGCCCAAATACGACGAAGCGGTGCAAATTGCGGATGGGCTTGGCATATATCAAACCAGAGTGGAAGAATTTCTTGCTTTGCAAGCGCACACGGACGGTTGGTTCGGCAAAGCCTACGACGGCGTAAATACGAATTTTAAGCAGCTGGAAGCGGAGCTGGAAATTTTGCGCGGCATTTGCTTATCAGGCGTATCCTTTGGACGTATGGCGAGAATGTCGGCGGAAGAATTTTCGCTCAATGCCGCTACCTTTATGGATATGGCGGGCGCATTTGTCAACGCCGCGTATTTTGGCGGCGAAGCGGAAAGCCGTTTGGCTTCGGGCTTTGACGCGAACGAGTACGACGTACACAAGGCGTCCTTGTCTGATTTGGAACAAAAGTGCGAAGGGTGCTTAGAAAATATTCACGCGCTGGACAACTGGCGGGCGTTCGTTAGCGTGTTAAAAAATTTACAGGCTTTGGATTTGCGGAAGTTTGTAGATTGCGCTATCGAAAACGGTATTTCTGCCGAAAATATCACGGCGGCGTATTTGAAAGCATTTTACCGTCAATGGTCGGATAAAATTTTATGCGAAACCCCTATCCTTTTGGATTTGACGCGTATCCCGCACGACGGCGCGGTGGAGAATTTCAAGGAAAAGGACGAGCTGCATTTTGAAATCAACAAATCCAAAATCCGCGAAGTGCTTTCGGAAAAGCGCCCCGACCTTTCTATGGTGGCGCAGGGCAGCGCGATTTCCGTTCTGCTCCGTGAAGCGGAGAAAAAACGCAAAAAGAAAAGTATCCGCACCCTGCTTTCCGAAATCGGCGAACTTGCGCATACCTTAAAACCTTGCTTCTTGATGTCGCCGCTCAGCGTCAGCACCTATCTTTCCGCAAACGCGGCGTTTGACGTGGTCATTTTTGACGAAGCTTCGCAAATTTTCCCACAGGACGCGGTAGGCGCGATTTATCGCGGCAAGCAGCTTATCGTCGTTGGCGATTCCAAGCAAATGCCGCCCAGCAATTTCTTTACGTCTACGCTGGAAACGGACGATAACGAAGAAGACGACGACATTGTGGATTTTGAATCCATTCTCGATTTATGCGCGGCGTCTTTCCCGCAGCGCAGGCTGAAATGGCATTATCGTAGCCGTTACGAGCAGTTGATTGCATTTTCTAACAAGAACTTTTATGCAAACGAGCTGGTGACCTTCCCTTCGGCAAAAGCGGACGGCGAAAACGTAGGCGTGGACTTCGTTTACGCAGGCGGTACGTTTGATAGAAAAAGCAAAACCAACCGTGTGGAAGCGGAGCTTATCGTGGATATGGTATTCGAGCATTTCCAAACCCGCCCGCACCGTAGCTTGGGCGTGGTGGCGTTTAGCATTTCCCAGCAAAATCTCATCGAACGCTTGCTTTATAAGCGCAGGAGAGAATTGCCCAACTTTGAAGAATTTTTCTCTAAGGAAAACCCCGAGCCTTTCTTTGTGAAGAACTTGGAAACGGTGCAGGGCGACGAGCGCGACGTGATTATTTTCAGCGTTGCTTATGCCAAGGACGCGCAAGGCAGACTGCTGATGAATTTCGGCCCTATCAATCGCGAAGGGGGCGAACGACGTTTAAACGTAGCGTTCACGCGCGCAAAGCATAACGTAAAAATCGTAGCTTCTATGCGTGCATTCGAGATGGATATTTCGGGTACGAAATCGGAAGGCGTACGCTTACTCCGCGCCTATTTGGATTATGCGGAAAACGGACAAAATACAGTAGACGGCGGAGAAGATTCCGTAAACGCACAAGCGCAAAAGTGCAGCTTCGTGCAAGAAATTGCAGCGTTTTTACAGCAAAACGGTTACACCGTCGACGTGCGTGTGGGGTGTTCGGAATATAAAATCGACTTGGCAGTAAAAGGGCAAGATAGTCTCGATTATTTGTTGGCGATAGAATGCGACGGGGAAAATTACCATTCGTCCAAAACGGCAAGGGATAGAGATAGACTGCGCCAAAGCGTTTTGGAAAATATGGGCTGGAAATTTTATCGGGTATGGTCGGCGGACTGGTTCAGAAACCCTGCCGAAGAACAAAAACGCTTACTGGCGGCGGTGGAAAACGCCGTGCGCAACGCGCCCAAGGGGGAAAGCGCAAGCTCCGCGTCTCCAAAGGCAAAAGCCTGCTTTGACGAGAGCGTGGAAGAACAGCCTTTCGTTTTTCCGTTATACGAATGCGCGGACGATAGGGAAATTATTCGCCGTTGCAAAAAGGACGTGGCGCGTGCCGTTGGTGAAATTGTAAAAATCGAAGGGCCTATCAGCGAAGAATGGGTGTTGAAACGGCTGGTGGAGATGTTTGATAGAAAGCAGGTAACCAGCGTGGTTTGGCGGGAATACGAACAAAAAGCTTCCAGCTTCGGGCGTTGGAACGTTGTAAGAAAGAAAGGATATCTCTACAAAAAAGGCAAGGAAATCCCTATGCTTCGCGTGCCTGCGAGCGGGGAAATTCCGCGCGATATTAAGTATATCGAGCTGCAAGAGCTGGCAAACGGCTTGCGTGCGATTTTGGCGCAAAACGTTACGGCGGAGAAGCGCGGTTTGTTTAGACTTTTGGCGCAGCAGCTGGGCTTTACGCGGCTGAGCGACAGCGCGGAAGCACGTATGGAAAGCGCGCTTGCGTTGCTGGGTGCAGACGTGGAGCTCGATGGGAATTTTCTGTCCTTAAAATAATTGCATATAGATACGGAACGCCTGCCGACAGCAGGCGTTTTTATTGCCTAAAACGGGGCTTTGCGGCGTATAGCGCAAGCGTTTTTTGCGCACGCTGTTACAATGAAAGAGTTATTAAAAGAAGCCAAAGCATTACAAGGCGAGTTGGTGCAATATCGGCGCAGCTTGCATAAAAACGCGGAAGTGGGGTTTACGCTACCCAAAACGTCGGCGTATATAGCCGAGCAGCTTCGCGCAATGGGCTACGAGCCAAAGCCTTGCGGCGAATCGGGCTGGACGGCTACGGTGGGCAAGGGTAGGCGTACGTTTTTACTCCGTGCGGATATCGACGGATTGCCGATTGCGGAAAAGTCGGAGGAGAGCTTTGCTTGTAAAACGGGTTGTATGCACGCTTGCGGACACGATATGCACGCGGCGGCGCTCTTGGGGGCGGCACGGCTTTTAAAAGCAAGGGAAAGCCGCTTAAACGGCAGGGTGAAGCTTTTATTCCAGCCCGCCGAAGAACTTTTAGAAGGCGCGAAAGCAGTTATTGAGCAAGGCGTTTTGACCGCGCCGAAGGTGGACGGAGCGATGATGCTCCACGTGCTTACGGGTGTGCCGATGGCTACGGGTAGCGTGGTGGTGGCGCACGGCGTCAGCGCGCCTGCCGCCGATTATTTTCAAATCCAGATACAGGGGAAGGGCTGTCACGGCTCTACGCCGTGGAAAGGCGTAGACGCGTCTTCCGTTGCAGCAAAAATTTTACTTGGTTTGCAAGAAATTACAGCGAAAGAAATCTCCTTTGTAACGCCTGCGGTGCTGTCGGTGGGCTGCGTGCAAGCGGGGGCGGCAGGTAACGTGATTGCGGATAAGGCAAGCCTGCAAGGCACGCTACGCGCCTTTGACGAAGGCGTCCGCGCGCAAATTAAAAAACGTATACAGGAAATTGCGGAATACACGGCAAAGGCCTTTCGTGCCAAAGCCAAGGTAAGCTATGGGGGCGGTTGTCCGTCCTTATTCAACGACGAAAAGCTATCAGCGCTCGCCTTGACTGCGGCGGGGGAATTGTTGGGCAAGGCAGGCGTACTTTCTTCTAAGGATATGGAGAATAGCGGAGAAAAAGGCGGCTCGGAGGATTTTGCCTATATCAGCCGCGAAGTGCCGTCCGTTATGCTGGCGTTGGCGGCGGGGGATAGCCGAAACGGGTATGAATATCCCTTGCACCATCCCAAGGCACGCTTTGACGAGAGCGCGCTGTGTATCGGCGGCGCGCTGTATGCCGCCGTGGCGTTAAAATTTTTAGAAAAATAGAAAAAAGAAAGGGGGCAGGTATGCGTTGAATGCATACCTGCCCCTTTGGAAGTTATTGTTATATTATTTGTCCGTCATCTTAGGGAGAAAATAGCCGTTAATATCCCCCGTGCTTGTGCGGACGGTCAATTTTCTAGGTTGACTATTTTCAGGGCTGCTATAAAGATTGTTGCGCCCTGTGGACGTGGACGTAGTGATAAAATAGTCGTTCCACTCGCCTACAAGATGGAGTTTAATATCGCCTGTGGAAGCGTTAAATTGCAGGTTTATGAAATCTAACACGGTAGAAGAAATGCATTCAATATCGCCCGTATCCGTGCGAATTTTCAAGCTTGTGCCCGATATGTTACCAAGAGTAACGTCACCCGTTTCCGTTTCAATTTCTAAGGAAGCTGCGGTAAAGGTTTTAGGGATTTTTACGTCGCCCGTGTCCGTTTCGATGCTTGCTTTCCCCGAAACTGACCCATTGCCGTTTAAAGCAATATCGCCCGTATCGGCGTCTATCTCCAAAGACTGTGTAACAAAACCGCCCAAAAGCACGTTGCCCGTGTCCACGGAAAGCTCCATCGCGCCGTCGCAAACAACGGTTGCGCTACGCAAGTCGATATTGCCCGTATCCGTTTCTACGTCCAAGCGAGACAAGGTGGCATAGCCGTTGAAGAAAATATCGCCCGTATCCGTTTCGATATTCAGCGCGTATTCGCGGTCCTTAGGCAAGTACACGCGCGTTTCCGCATTTTCGCCTACTGACCATTGCATAACCATTTTGCGTACGGTTTTTTCAAGAATTTTCAGCGTGCCGTTTTCTTCCGTAACGAGAATGTTGTTGATACGGTTGCCGTTTTTAGTAAACTTTTCCGCATATTCAACGCGTACCTGAGTGGCTGTTTCGTCGAAAAACACTTTAACGTCGCTTGTATTATAATTCAAAACAACGTTATTTACGGTTTGCGTTTCCACATATTCTTGATATACGTAGTCCACGGTGTTCATTGCGGAAAAGTCCCAGCCCGCCGTTGCCATACCGATACTAAAAACGCCGCCGCCGACCAGCGTAAGCCCGCCGCCGCTGATAAGGAGAATGGTGAGAATTTTTTTGGTCAATGCCGTCATTTTTTTCATTTCAAAATCCCCCTGTAAATAAATTTCATTGCTTTATAGCAGTAAATTGCCGTGTATTTCGTGGCGAAGTATAAGCCGATGGCGCACACGACGCCCAAGCCCAGCGCGCTGATACCCAAGCCGATATGCGCGGCTACGCCCGACGGAACGGCACCGCTAAACATCGCTGTAAAGATGTAAACAAGCCCCGCGACCGCGCAAGCGCCGCTACCGATACACGTCGCCCCAAGCGAAACCACTGCCGCCAGCATTACCGCCGCAAGGGGCAACCCCGCAAAAATCGTAAAGAGTATGGCAAGGATAACGCCTTTCGGGCTGCAATTTGCCGAAGAAGTAAGCTTTTTGATTGCGGAAGAAATAGAATTTGCTTTTGCGTCGTTTGTGTTGTCCGCTAAAATTTTTTCCGCGCAAAGCTTAGGTTCGCCGAATTCCGCTAAAATAGCTTCTTCGGGTATTCCCGCTTCCAGTCTATCGCTGTACATTTCCTTATAATAATCGGTAATTTTAATACATTCCGCCGTTGGTAAGTCTTTTAATTCTTCTACCAAACGGCTCTCCCATTCGCTATACGTCATTGTCGTTCTCCTTTCGCGATAAATTCGCTGATTTTTTGAAATTCCTGCATTGTGTCGATAAATTCTTGAATTTTTTCTTTGCCGGCGTTTGTGATTTGGAAATATTTACGAAGTCTTCCGTTGTAGGCTTCCGTCCGTGTTTTTACCGTGCCGCCGCTTTCTAATCGTTTGAGTATGGGATATAAAGTCGATTCGGATATTTCAATATAGGGTGCGATATCCGAAATAATTTTATAACCGTACGATTCTTTTTCGCGGATGGCGGCAAGTACGCATACTTCCAGTAATCCCTTTTTTAATTGTACGTCCATAGAATACTCTCCTTTGTGTTATATTATACAATGCATAGTATTGTTTGTCAATAGTTTTTCTAAAAAAATCAAAAAAATTTTTGCAAGATTTTCCATATAAAAAACGACGGACAAAAAATCCGTCGTTTTTAAAATCGTTTTTAAGGGACAAGAAACGGGCTTACGCGTGCTTTTGGCGTTCTGCGTGCCGCTCTCTGTGATGCTTGTTTTTTGCGTGCTCGTGGCGGGCGGAGGTTTTGCCTTCGGGGTCGATTTCGCCTGCCTTTTGCAACGCGATTTTGGTCAAAAGCGGGCCGACCAACTCGTAAATCAATACCGCAAACAGGGTGATGCTGATAACGACTACGCCGACGTTAGAGCCTTCCACGGTTTTATAATATTTTTGTACGGTATTCGCCATACCCAGCGCAACGCCTGCCTGTGGCAAAAGGGTAACGCCTAAAAATTTCACGATGGTATCGTCGCATTTGGAAAGCTTTGCGCTTAAAAATGCGCCGCTGTATTTCCCTGCCGAACGGAACGCCAAGTATACTAAGCCGATGATAACGATGGAAAGGCTGGTGAATACGGAAAGGTCAAGCTCTGCGCCACTCGTAACAAAGAAGATGATTAAAAGGGGTGCGGTCCAACGGTCTACACGGTCCATCAGTTCTTCCGAGAAATCGCAAATATTGCAGAAAATCGTACCCAGCATCATACAGGAAAGCAGGGGGGAGAACGCAACGTGAAGTTTGCCTGCAATCGTGAATTTCATCAAAGAAATGGCGATGGTAACGAACAGGAAAGCCACGGAAACCGCCAAACGCTTAGAGCGGGAATGGAAGAAGCGTTCGCACCAGCTGAAAAGTAAGCCGATAAGCGCGCCAAGACCAAGCGAAAGCACAATTTCAAGCAAGGGCTCAACGACGACGGAAAGCACGTTTACGTCGCCCGTACCGATCCCTTTGGCTACGCCGAAGGATACGGCGAAAAGAATAAGCCCAACAGCGTCGTCCAAAGCAACGACGGGCAATAAAATGTCCGTCAAAGGCCCTTTGGCTTTATACTGCTTTACAACCATAAGGGTTGCCGCGGGCGCGGTTGCAGCGGCGATTGCGCCAAGAATGATTGCCGCTTCCAAAGGCAGGGCTTTGGGCATTGCAAAGTGCAAGGCGATCAACGCTACGTCCACCAAAAGCGTGGTGACGACCGCCTGTAAAATGCCGACGATGGTTGCCTGCTTGCCGATTTTTTTCAGCTGCGATAAACGGAATTCGTTGCCGATAGAAAAGGCGATGAAGCCAAGCGCGGCTTCCTTTAAAATAGAAAATTGTTCTAAGTACTTGCTGGTAAAGCCGCCGCTGTCTTTAGGTATACTGGTGAAGCCGATACCGTCTATGCCGATAAGCGCGCTAAGCTGACCAAGCGCGTAAGGACCGATGACGATCCCTGCAAAAAGGTATGCCGTGACGGCGGGAAGATTGAGCAGCTTCGCCAAACGGGAAAAAAGAAGCCCCGCAAGCAAGGCGATTGCCAAGCAAAGCAACGTATTTGCCATAAAAATTCTCCTAATTTTGTCAAATTCGACAACATTATACTACTATCGCGTGCGAAAAGCAAACAAAGTAAGGCGAAAAATGAAATTTTTGTGAAAAAATAAATTATGGAAATTTTTGCGAAGACGGGCGTAGCCGTTGACAATTTCGTCTATCTATATTATAATAGTGAACAATCGAAAAAACCGTTTTTAAAGACGGAAGGAGCTTAACGCATTATGTATCAAATCGTAGCAAAACAAGCTTTAAATCCTACGGTGACGAAAATGGAAATCCTTGCGCCGTTTGTGGCGAAAAAGGCGTTGCCCGGACAGTTCATTATTTTGCGCGTCGCGGACGACGGCGAGCGCATTCCGCTCACGATTGCCGATTACGATAGGGAAAAGGGTACGGTGACCATTATCTTTCAAATCGTCGGCGCAACGACGGAGCTTTTAAATCGCAAAAACGCGGGAGAGTTTATCCCCGATTTCGTTGGACCTTTGGGTAAGCCTACCCATACGGACGGATTGAAAAAGGTGTGCGTAGTCGGCGGCGGCGTGGGCTGCGCTATCGCGTTGCCCGTTGCCAAGGCGTTGCGTGCGCAGGGCGCGGAGGTTACCTCTATCATCGGGTTTAGAAGCAAGGATTTGGTGATTTTGGAAGAGGAATTCAAGGCTTGCTCGAACACCTTCTATATGATGACGGACGATGGCTCTTACGGCCGTCAGGGTAACGTTTGCGTGCCGCTTAAAGAGATTTTGGAAAGCGGCGAACGCTTTGACGAAGTAATCACCATCGGTCCGTTGATTATGATGAAATTCGTTTGCGCAACCACAAAGGAATACGGCGTAAAAACGATTGCGAGTATGAACCCGATTATGATTGACGGCACGGGGATGTGCGGCGGCTGCCGTTTGACGGTGGGCGGACAAATGAAATTCGCTTGCGTAGACGGACCGGAATTTGACGGACACGAAATTGATTTTGACGAAGCGATGAGCCGTTCCCGTTCGTATGCGGATTTTGAAACGCGGGAAAGAGAAAAGGCGTGCAACCTGTTCAAAAAGGAGATATTGTAAAATGCCACCGAAGTTTAATATGAACCCTTTAAAAAATCCGATGCCTGCCCAAGACCCCCAAATCCGTAACGGAAATTTTAAGGAAGTGGCGCTTGGGTACACGGCGGAGCAAGCCATCGACGAAGCAAAACGCTGTATCGGCTGTAAAAATAAGCCCTGCGTTGCCGCTTGCCCCGTCAATATCCAAATCCCCGAATTTATTGCCAAGGTAGCGGAAGGGGATTTTGAAGCCGCGTATCAAATTATTGCAAAGGATTCGTCTTTGCCTGCGGTTTGCGGCAGAGTCTGTCCCCAAGAAACGCAATGCGAAGGCAAGTGCACGCGCGGTATCAAGGCGGGCTGCGAATCGGTGGCGATCGGGCGTTTGGAACGCTTCGTTGCCGACTGGCACAACGAAAATTGCACCGTTCAACCCGTACCTGCCCCCTGCAATGGGCATAAAGTAGCGGTTGTGGGCAGCGGACCTGCGGGCTTGACCTGCGCGGGTGATTTGGCGAAGCTTGGATACGACGTTACCGTTTTTGAAGCCTTTCACGTAGCGGGCGGCGTGCTGGTGTACGGAATTCCCGAATTCCGTTTACCCAAAGCCATCGTGCAAAAGGAAGTGGACAATTTAAAAGCGCTTGGCGTAAAAATAGAAACAAATATGGTCATCGGACGGGTGATCACCGTGGAAGAACTTAAAACGGAGTACGGCTTTAAAGCGGTGTTTATCGGTACGGGCGCGGGATTGCCTAAATTTATGAACATTCCCGGCGAAGCGTTGAAAGGGGTATATTCCGCGAATGAATTTTTGACGCGCTCCAACCTGATGAAAGCGTACGAAGCCAACAGCCACACCCCCATTCAGCGGGGAAAATGCGTGGCGGTTGTGGGCGGCGGGAACGTAGCGATGGACGCGGCGCGCACGGCAAAGCGTTTGGGCGCGGAAGTGCATATTATCTATCGCAGGGGGGAAGAAGAATTGCCCGCTCGTCGTGAAGAAATTGAGCACGCAAAGGAAGAGGGTATCATTTTTGATTTACTCACCAACCCCACCCGCATTTTGGCTACGCAAACGGAGAACCCCCGCGACCCTGCGTACGGCTGGGTGAGCGGTATCGAGTGCGTGCGTATGGAGCTTGGCGAACCCGACGAAAGCGGACGCCGTTCGCCTAAGGTTGTGGCGGGCAGCGAATTCGTTCTTCCCGTGGACTGTGTGATTATGTCGCTCGGCACGTCTCCGAATCCGCTTATCAAGGCAACGACGCCGGGCTTAGAAACCTTGCGCCGCGGTGAAATTGCGGTGGACGAAGTAGGCAAAACGTCTATCGAAGGGGTGTATTGCGGCGGCGACGCGGCAACGGGCGCGGCAACAGTCATTAAAGCGATGGGCGCAGGAAAAATTGCCGCAAAGGCGATTGACGAATACATTCAAGGCAAATAAACAGGTAGGACGGGCTTTACCCGTCCTTTTTTTGCGCATTTTTGCGAATACCATTGACTTGATTTGGGAAAAATGTTACAATATGGATAATAAGCGTTTTATCCACGCGAAAAGGCGCAAAGGGGGCGGCGGATATGGATATGACAACCGAATACCAAACGACGAAATGCTCTCGTTGCGGCAGAATGCTGAAAATTCGGCAAGGGGACGGTAGGTATGCTTGCGGCGGCTGTGGGTTTGCGTTCCGCATTCGTATCAAAAAAAAGCTGCCGAAAAGCGCGCTGTTATCGGAAAATAACAAGCGTGCGGAAAAGCTGTCAAAGCCGTCCGTTTCCGCGGATTGGGCGGAAAAGATTTGGACGGCGCTTTCCACGTTTTTCCGTAAGAATTACGCGCTGTTTATTGCGCCCTTGCTGGTGATTGCCTTATACCTTTTCGGGCTTTGGCAGGGCGGAGTATTTCCCTTTGGGGAATATACGGCGGCGAGCTACGATTTATCGGCGCAAATTTGTCCGTTTATCGAGCATCTTTTCGACGTGATGCAGGGAAAATCCACCCTTTCGTACACGTACGCTTTGGTGGGCGGCGTGGACGTCGTAGGCACGTTTTTGTATTTTTTCATCAGTCCGTTCAGCTTTTTGTTTTTGGTGTTCGGCGATGGAAAGGTGGCGTATGCCAGTAGCTTAGTCGTCCTTTGCAAGCTGGCGGCTATCGCCTTTTCGGGTGCGTGGTTTGCGAAAAAGCTGTTTAAAAATATTCCCGATTACGTATGTATTGCGGTGGGCGTAACGTACGCGTATTGCGGGTATACGTTTGTTTCTAATACGTACATCAACTGGATGGACTTTTTGATGTATATGCCCTTTTGCGCGGGCGCGTTTAAACGGTTTGTCAAAACGGAGAATTTTTGGCCTTTCGCGCTTTTGATGTCGGCGTGTATTTATACTTGTTTTTCCATCGCTTGTTTTTCAATGTTCACCGTATTTCCTACGCTCATTGCCTACGGCTTGATATGTGTGGATAA
>JAZSGC010000063.1:0-11336 GCA_045532525.1 Candidatus Scatosoma sp. | reverse complement strand
TCTTGTATATCGCCTTTGAAATATTCAACGCGCGATTCGACTTCACAATGTTTCAAATACATTCTTTTACCCCTTGACTTGAAACAAGTAAATTCAAATACTTGCTACTTTTTGCACTTTTTGCCTTTTTTGCACCTTTTGCCCACACCGCTTGGACAAGCCCCAAGCGGTGTGCGCGTAGTCACCAAGTTTTTCAAGGTGGAAAAGTCCTTTTTTGTTATTTGGATTTATCCACAATTTTGCACCTTTTGCACCTTTTGCCTAATTTTAATTTTTACGTTATAATTTAGAACGGAATATCGGAATTATCGTCCATAGCTTGCAGCTTGGGCTTGTCCTTGCTATCCGTTTGCTTTTCCATATATGCAGGAGGAGCAGGAAGTTCCGAAGCACCGCCGTTAGATTTAGGCGTAAGGAATTCAACACTTTCCACAATAACGTCTGCGGCAATGCGTTTAATACCTTGGTTATCCTCATAATTGCGGAATTGAATTTCGCCGACTACCGAAAGCTTGTTACCTTTTTTAACGTTGCGCGCAATTGCTTCTGCTGTTCCACGCCAAGCTGTACAGCGGAAGAAATCCGTTTTACGTTCGCCGTCAGCGTCTGTGTAACTTCGATTTACCGCAAGCGAAAAATTTACAACGGGTAACCCCGAAGCTGTGTTCGATAATTCAATATCGTGCGTTACGTTGCCAATGAGAAATAGTTTGTTCATAAGAAACTCCTTAAAAATATATTACAAGGCTTTACGCCATTGTTTCAAAGGGGAGAACGACTATTTTTAAATACGCCGTCGTTCCGATGGCTCATATATAGCGTTTCAGAGTAAACTCCGATAGGCTTCATTTTAATAAACTTCCTTACACATTGGGGCGAGCCTTTCCCAACACGCCCCAAGTTAAGGAGTTCTACGAACAATAAACTGTTCGCAATCTTGCCGCATTACAAAGATACGACAAAAGTAAAAAAGTGACTGTAACGGTAATGTTACAATCACATTATAAAAAAACACGCGCAAAACGGCAAAATCCGTAAAATAACTTGACAGCAAAAAAAACGCGTGCTATACTTGTATAGAATGAAATTTATAATGTCGCGCGCGCATAAAAAAGACGTTTTACACAGCGCACACGCCAAAAAGGAGAATGTTATGAGCAACAAACAACGTATCGAAACCATTTGCGTGCAAGGCGGTTATACCCCCGGTAATGGCGAGCCCCGTCAAATCCCTATCGTACAAAGCACCACTTTTAAATACGCGACCAGCGAGGATATGGGTAAGCTGTTCGATTTGGAAGCCAGCGGGTATTTCTATTCCCGTTTGCAAAACCCCACCTGCGATATGGTTGCCGCTAAAATTTGCGCCTTGGAAGGCGGCTCGGCGGCGATGCTCACTTCTTCGGGGCAAGCGGCAAACTTCTTTTCGGTGTTTAATATCGCAACGAACGGCGACCACGTTATCGCGTCTTCGGCAATTTACGGCGGTACGTTCAATTTGTTCTCGGTAACGATGAAAAAGATGGGCGTGGATTTCACTTTCCTGAAACCGGACTGCACGGAACAAGAACTGAACGCGGCGTTCCGTCCCAACACCAAAGCGGTGTTCGGGGAAACGATTGCCAACCCCGCGCTCTCCGTTTTGGATATTGAAAAATTTGCAAAGGCGGCGCACGCGCACGGCGTTCCGCTGATTATCGACAACACCTTTGCCACCCCTGTCAACTGCCGCCCGTTTGAATTCGGCGCGGACATTGTGACCCACTCCACCACCAAATACATCGACGGCCACGGCGTTTCCGTAGGCGGCTGTATTGTGGACAGCGGAAAGTTCGACTGGATGGCGCACGCGGAAAAATTCCCTGGGCTTTGCACCCCCGACGATAGCTATCACGGCATTACCTACGCCACCAAATTCGGCAAGGAAGGCGCATTTATCACCAAGGCGACGGCGCAACTGATGCGCGACTTTGGCTGCACGCAATCTCCGCAAAGCGCGTTTTATATCAACCTTGGCTTGGAAAGCCTGCACGTGCGTATGGAAAGACATTGCTTGAACGGCTTGAAGGTAGCGGAATTCTTGCAAAACAGCGAAAAAATTTCGTGGGTGAATTATCCCGATTTACCGGGCAATCCCGACCACGAGCTGGCGAAAAAATATATGCCGAATGGTACTTGCGGCGTGGTCAGCTTCGGCGTCAAAGGCGGCAGAGCGGCGGCGGAAAAGTTTATGAAGGCGTTAAAGCTCATCGCCATCGAAACGCACGTTGCCGACGCGCGCAGCTGCTGTTTGCACCCTGCAAACGCCACGCATAGACAAATGAACGAAGAAGAACTGATTGCCGCGGGCGTACCTAGCGATTTGGTTCGTCTTTCCTGCGGCTTAGAAAGCTATGAAGACCTGATTGCCGATTTGGCGCAAGCTTTGGAAAACGTTTAAAGCGTTTTTGTTGCAGGGCTGTTTTTTGAAAAAAATACCCCTTGCATTTTGATTGATTTACCACGCATATCGTTCTTGAACGCGTACACGGTATGCCCATTTTAGAAAAAAGGTGAAGCTATGCCTATTAAAATCCCTGACAATTTACCCGCGGTAAAAACGCTGGAAAGTGAAAATATTTTCGTAATGACGGAAAACCGCGCCATCACGCAGGACATACGTCCGCTCCGTATTCTTATCGTCAATTTGATGCCGAAGAAGATTGAAACGGAAACACAGTTTGCGCGGTTGCTTGGCAACTCCCCCTTGCAGGTGGAAATGGAGCTTGTCCATATGAAATCCCACCAGTCCAAAAACGTTGCGCAGGAGCATTTGCTTGCGTTTTATAAGACCTTTGACGAAATTAAGGCGCAAAAATTCGACGGTATGGTGATTACGGGCGCGCCCGTAGAACACTTGGCGTTTGAAGACGTGGAATATTGGGACGAGCTGTGCGAAATTATGGAATGGAGCAAGACCCACGTACACAGCACCCTGCACGTTTGCTGGGGGGCGCAAGCGGGCTTGTACTATCATTACGGCATCCAAAAACAAGAAGTCAGCGAAAAAATGTTTGGCGTTTTTCCGCATATTGTTGAATACAAGCAGTCCATTTTGTTCCGTGGCTTTGACGATGTGTTTATGGTACCGCAATCCCGTCACACCACCGTGCTTCGCGAAGACGTTGAAAGGGTGAAGGAGCTGCGCATTTTAGCTTCGTCGGACAAAACGGGCGTATACGCCGTAGCCACCAAAGGCGGCAGACAAATTTTTATTACGGGACACTCGGAATACGACGCGGATACCTTGAAGAACGAGTACTTCCGCGATCTTTCGCAGGGTAAACCCATTCGTATCCCTGAAAATTATTTTGCGAATAACGACCCGAATATGCCGCCGCTCGTTTCGTGGCGGGGACACGCGCACCTGCTTTTTTCAAACTGGCTGAATTATTTTGTATACCAAAGCACGCCGTACGACATTAAAAAAGTGAATAAGCTGAAATAAAATTTGCCCCGTCGGCTATTGCCGGCGGGGCTTTCTTTTCCATATATAAACCCCGACGCTGCACTTTGCAACGTCGGGGTTGTTTTTACATTCAACGCATACCCGGGTATGCCATTTTACGGAAAACACCCTTTTATTCGTCTTTTATCAAATCCTTAATCACTTCGCCTGCGATAATCAAACCGACCACCGACGGCACAAACGCAATGCTTGCGGGAATGGGCTTACCCGTTTCTTCGTCCTGCGTTTGCGCAGGCAAAGGCGGTTCTTCCGAATATACCACTTTCAGATGGTCTATCCCCCTTTTTTTGAGTTCTCTACGCATTACGCGCGCCAGCGGACAAACGTTTGTCTTAGAAATATCCGCCACCTTAAACGCCGTGGCGTCCAGCTTATTCCCCGCGCCCATCGACGAGATGATCGGCGTTTTTGCCTGCTTCGCACGCTCGACAAGCGCAAGCTTGCCGCTGACGGTATCTATGGCGTCCACGATATAATCATATCGTGTGAAATCAAATTCGTCCGCCGTTTCGGGCAGGTAAAATACGTTGTGCGCCGTGATTTGGATTTCGGGATTGATGTCCTTGGCGCGCTCCGCCGCGACTTCCGTTTTCAATCGACCGACCGTAGAATGCAGGGCAAGGATTTGGCGATTGATATTCGATAAGCTTACCGTATCTTTATCAACGACGTCGATTGCGCCCACGCCGCTGCGCGCCAACGCTTCCACGACGTAGCCGCCTACGCCGCCCACGCCAAACACCGCTACGCGCGAATTTTTAAGTTTTTCCATTCCCTTTTGTCCAAGCAGCAGGGCGGTTCGTGAAAATTGCATATCTTACCTTTTTATTTCCAGCTTTCGGGGGTGGTTCGGTTATTTTTAAACCAGTCCGTATCCTTGAACAGCGTATTGTTGTTGGAGCAACTCACCGTCAGCTCTTTTCCGTTGCACGAAACAGTAATATCTCCGTTTAAAAGCGCGTACCCATTGCTGCCGCTTGCTACCGTAGGCACGTATACGTTTTTGGTATACGGCGCGATATTGTTTATCGTTTCTTGGTGCGGGAACTTATGCTTATCCCCACAACAGCAGGTAATCACCACGTTTTTGGGTTTTATTTTATCTATCAATGCCGAAGTATTGGACGTATTACTGCCGTGGTGCCCCGATTTAAACAACTCGCAAACGGGCAAGTCATTATGCTTTAACAACGAAGCTTCGCCGCTCGATTCCAAATCGCCCGTAAACAGGAAATGTTTTTCCCCATACGAAATCATTGAGCAAACGGAGTAGTTATTCTCGTTAGACGTAGATTTTTCGTAATATTCCTGATACAAAATATTCAGCGTGACGTTTTCACTAAGCGAATAGCTTTGCTGTGCGCCGTCCGTATTATTCCAGCATTCCAAAGCCGTATAATGCACCGCGCCCGCTTGCACTTCCGCGTCCCGCCACGTGATATAGTCCGCTGAAATTTGCGACGTGGTATTCTTCGCTGTGAAATCAATGATAGTTTTACATTCAAAATTCGCAAATACGCCGTCCGTTCCATATTCCCCGACAAACGCCGCAATATGGTCTTCGTGCGCGTGCGTTGCAATGACGTATTCCAAAATGCCGTCCGTGCAATACTGCTTAATGTACGGCACGATAACCGCCGCCGAGCCACGCGTAGAGCCTGCGTCTATCAACACTTCGGTATCGCCTACCTTAATCAGCGTGCAATCCCCCGACACTCTATTTTTAAAGGACGGGAAATAAATATGCAATTCTTCCGTAATGATATCTCCGCCGCCCGAAGAATCAGTTCCAGACGAGTCGCCGCTAGACGTATCACCGCCCGAAGACGAATTATTTCCGCCGCTGGACGTACCGCCGCCCGAAGACGAACCGCCGCCGGACGTAGTATCACCGCTTCCGCCCTGTATCGAGCTATCCGTATCACTATCAAAGCTGCCAAACGCGCTTTCTAAAAAGCCGCCAAGGTCACAAGCACCCAGCGAAAAAGTAAGCGTTGCCGTTAAAGCAAGGCAGGATAAAGTTTTGGCAATTTTTTTCCAAAGGGTCATACGTAATAAAAATTATCCTTTGCATAGGCGCACAATGCCTAGCCTATACCGCTTTTTTGAAAAAACTGCCGTCGAACGAATGCCGACGGCAGTTTTAGTTAGTCTTACCTAATACGTGCCTATGCAATTACATAGATTCGTGAATGGTTCTGGAAATAACGTCATCCTGCTGTTCTTTCGTAAGCTTGATGAAGTTTACAGCATAACCGGAAACACGAATGGTGAGCTGAGGATACTTTTCAGGGTGCGCCTGCGCATCCAAAAGGGTTTCACGATCGAATACGTTTACGTTGAGATGGTGACCGCCGTCGCCAACGTAGCCGTCCAACATACTAACCAAATTATCTACTCTGTTCGACATAATATTATCTCCTTTCTTTTTTTATTTTTGTTGTCTTTCGCCTGCCCGAAGCCGAGCAAGCGAAAGCATTAAGCAAGTTTAGTCTTCCTTACCAAGGGAAGCGGGCATAATCGAGAAGGTATTGGAAATACCGTCACGAGAATATTCGTAAGGCAATTTCGCAACCGATTCCAAGGACGCCAAAGCGCCGTTGCTGTCTCTGCCGTGCATCGGGTTTGCACCGGGTGCAAGGGGGGTACCCGATCTTCTGCCGTCGGGGGTGTTACCCGTCTTTTTACCATATACGACGTTGGACGTAATCGTCAAAATAGACGTCGTGGGAACGCTTTCACGGTAGGTGTAGTGGCTCTTAACCTTGTTCATAAACGTCTTCAACAGCCAAACTGCAAGTTCGTCCGCTCTATCGTCGTTGTTGCCGTATTTAGGGAATTCGCCTTCGATACGGAAGTCTACAACGATGCCGTCTTCGTTACGAATCGGGTAAACCTTTGCGTATTTGATTGCGGACAAGGAGTCAGCCGCGCAGGAAAGACCTGCGATACCCGTTGCGAAGAAACGGCGAACCTTCGTATCGTGCAACGCCATTTCCAAGGATTCGTACGAGTACTTATCGTGCATATAGTGAATAACGTTAAGCGTGTTCACGTAGAGTTCAGCAAGCCACGTCATCATATTGTCAAACTTCGCGCAAACTTCGTTGAAATCGAGCGCGTCGTCGCCGAGAATGGGCATAAATTCAGGAGAAACCTGCATAGGCTTACCAGTCTTTTTGTCCTTCATCAATTCGTCTTTACCGCCGTTGATTGCGTAAAGCAAGCACTTCGCAAGGTTTGCTCTTGCGCCGAAGAATTGCATATCCTTGCCCACTTTCATACAGCTTACGCAGCAAGCGATACAGTAGTCGTCACCCATTTCAGGACGCATCAAGTCGTCGCTTTCGTACTGAATGGAAGACGTACGAATGGAAATTTCCGCACAATATCTCTTGAATGCGATGGGCAATCTCTTGGACCAAAGCACGGTGAGATTGGGTTCGGGTGCAGGGCCAAGGTTGTCAAGGGTGTGGAGAATACGGAAAGAGCTCTTGGTTACCAAGGATCTACCGTCTACGCCCATACCGCCGATAACTTCGGTTACCCACGTAGGGTCACCAGAGAACAATTCATTATATTCCTTCGTTCTCATAAACTTGACAATACGAAGCTTCATAACGAAATGGTCGATGAATTCTTGCGCCTGTTCTTCCGTGATAAGGCCTTTTGCAAGGTCACGTTCGATATAGATATCCAAGAAGGTGCTGTTTCTACCGATGGACATCGCCGCGCCGTTTTGGTCCTTAACTGCGCCAAGGTAACCAAAGTACAAAGCCTGAATAGCTTGCTGTGCCGTTTCCGCGGGTTTAGAAATATCGCAGCCGTAAGCCGCAGCCATTTCTTTCAAAGCCTTCAACGCTTTGATTTGTTCGGAAACTTCTTCGCGATCGCGAACCTTTTCGGGGGTCATCGCACCGCTCATACCCAGCTTGTCTTCTTCCTTTTTCTTAATAAGGTAATCCACACCGTACAGCGCTACGCGGCGGTAGTCGCCTACGATACGGCCTCTGCCGTAACCGTCGGGAAGACCCGTCAAGATGTGCGCGGAACGAGCCGCTCTCATTTCCGGCGTATATGCGTCGAATACGCCTTCGTTGTGCGTTTTGCGGTATTTCGTGAAAATTTCTTTTACTTCGGGGTCGAGTTCAAAGCCGTAAAGCTGCAATGCGCTTTCGGAAATACGCAAACCGCCGAAGGGTTGCAAGGAACGTTTAAACGGTTTGTCCGTTTGCACGCCTACGATTTTTTCTAAATCCTTGTCAAGATAACCTGCGCCGTGCGAAGTGAGCGTGGAAACTACTTTCGTATCCGCGTCGAGTACGCCGCCTGCTTCGCGTTCTTTTTTAGAAAGCTCGCATACGATTTCCCAAAGCTTCTTCGTTGCTTCCGTAGCGGGAGCAAGGAACGTAGCGTCGCCTTCATACGGCGTGTAGTTGCGCTGAATGAAATCACGTACGTCTACTTCGTCGTTGCACCATTTACCGGGAACGAATCCTTCCCAACCTTTGTATTGCATCATATCAATAACTCCTATCAATAATTTTTTGTTCGTATATTTATCAACGCGGCGCGTCCCTTTTAAACAAGCGTTTAAAAATTACCCGCCGTTGTTTTCGTCTTTATTTTTTCGCCTTGCGTTCTTCTATTTTTGCGTCCAGCCAAATTTCCAAAATTTCTTCGGGCTGATACCCCGTGCAGCGGGCAAAAATTTCGCCGTCTTCCACAAGCAAAATGGTGGGTACTTTTTCCACTTCCCAAATTTCCATCAGGGGCAACGTGGAATAGTCCGCTTCTACGTGCACCAAACGCAAATCGTCGCGGGCGTCGCAAAGCTCTTTTAAAATGGGCATCAGCGTCAGGCAATTCGCGCACGATTCTCCGCTGATTTCCACACAGCAAAGCCCTTGTAAATGGGATTTATAATCCTTTTCGTTCATTCTGTTTTCTCCGTTAAAATACGCCGTGCTTGCGATACCCGTTCTTTGGTAGGCGCTTGCACTCCTTTCAAGGGATATTCCAAGCCGAGCTTTTCGTACTTGACTTCCCCCATCGTGTGGTAAGGCAAAACTTCCACCTTTTCCACCGTTGCCAGCCCGTCGATAAACGCGCGGGTTTTTTGCAACGACGCTTCGTCGTCGGTAATGCCGGGAACAAGGACTTGACGAATCCACATTTTTTTGCCGTTATCGCTCAAAAATTTGGCAAACGCCAAGGTGTTTGCGTTGCTATGCCCCGTCAGCTTTTTGCACGCTTCGTCGTCGATATGCTTGATGTCGAGCAGTACCAAATCGGTGACGGAAAGCAATTTTTTATGCTTGTCCACGCTTTGCGGGGAATCGGGGTTGAAGGTGATGCCCGACGTATCCACGCAGGTGCTCAGCCCTTTTTCCTTGCATTTGGCAAACAGCTCGGTAACGAAGTCGATTTGGACAAGCGGTTCGCCGCCCGTTGCCGTAACGCCCCCCTTTTCACCAAAGTAGTTTTTGTAACGGAGCGCTTTTGCAACAATTTCTTCCGCCGTATATTCCTTGCCGCCGTTCGCCCACGTATCGGGGTTGTGGCAGTATTGACAGCGCAAAGGACAGCCTTGTAAGAATACGACGAAACGAATACCCGGGCCGTCCACCGTCCCGAATGATTCAAAGGAATGAATACGTCCCGTCATTGCGCCTCCTTACCGACCTTTGCGGTGCTTTGCGATTTTCACGGCACACAAAATGCGTACCCTTTTTTCGCATTTATTATTATAACAAAACTCAGTCGCATTTGTCAAGCCTTTCGGAATATTTTTTTTATCTTTTTCCAACTTCGTAGAAGTAGGAAAGCTTGGGATTTTTAGAAAGGTTTTCCTGCCGCTTTTTCGCGGAATAAATATCTTTCGCTTTGTCGCGAAAATTTGAGAATGAAACGGAATATTTTTCCTTACCGACAAAGGAAAAAGACCGCAGCGTTCGCCACGGTCTTTCCCACATCAAAAAAGGAGTTTAACACATCTAGTAATCTTATTGAAAAGGTTCTTAGACGGAAACCCGTCCCCCTTACACACCTATTATACAACACATTTTTTCATTTTTCAATACTTTTTTGAAAATTTATTGAAAAATTTTTTTAGGCTTGCGACAAAGTAAAAAAGAGAAGGACGTTGCGCGCACGTTGCAGGGAGCGTACTTAAACGTACGTGACTTAGGACAGATTCCGTCTTTGTGATGAAAATGCGCCCTTATACGTCCGTTTTACGATTTAAAAATAAACAGCTTACGCCCCAAATAATTCCACGCAAGCACGATGCAGGTCATTATCGCTTTGGCAAGCCACTTCGCCCAGCTTGTACCAAACAGCTCGGTAACGCCAAACAAGGAAAACTTAGGCAACACCGCCACGAGCAGCAACACCCCAAGCTCCGTCAAAGCCAACCCCACTACACCGATGGCGGTGAATACCCAAAAGGATTTTTTTGAGCTTGCTTTTTCTTTGTCCTTTACCTGACGGTATACAAATTTAACCGACAGTATCCAGTTGACGAGTAACCCCGCAACAAAGCCGAGTGCCGTGGCGAAAACCAGCGAAAGCACACTCCACCACGCCACCGAAGAAAGCAAGGGGAAAAGTACGCCGTCCAAAATCCAAAACACGAAATAGTCCGCCAGCGTGGCAATTCCGCCTACGAATAAAAAACGGAAAATCTCCCAAAACAACTGTTTTTTCGTTTGCTTGTGCGCATTTGCCGCAACAGCTTTTTGTTCGCTTGCTTTCGGCGTGCACGGCGGCTCTTGCGGTTGCTTGGTTGTCATTTGGTTTTCTTCTTGCATTATCGCTCCTTTCCGCTTGCATACAAAAGTAAAATAAAGTGTTGGGCGTGGCGCGCTCCTTTTAGGACGCTTTTAGCATAGAACGCGTGGTTTCTATTTCATTATACTGCACCCGCTTATAAATGTCAATAGGACCGCGTTTTTTTATTATTTTGTGAAAGCACGTAACAAAAATGTGTATTTTAGCGTCTAATTCTTCTTCAAAATACATTCACCGCATACCTGCCCCCACCATTTATAGAAAAACGCCTTTCGGTTTTATCCGAAAGGCGTTTGTTTTTAAGCGATTATTCCGCGTTTTCAGCCGCTTCTTTCACTTCTTCCACGGGAGCGGAAGTTGCGTAGCTGCCGATATACTGCGGTGCAAGGTTCTTATAGGACTTTGTACCCGTACCTGCGGGGATAAGCTTACCGATGATTACGTTTTCTTTCAAGCCGACAAGATAGTCTCTCTTGGTACGGATCGCCGCTTCGGTGAGTACTCTTGACGTTTCTTGGAAGGACGCCGCGGACAAGAAGCTGTCCGTTGCAAGCGCTGCCTTGGTGATACCGAGCAATACACGCTTTGCAAGTGCAGGTCTGCCACCGTTTGCCATTGCCCTTGCGCTTTCGTCTTGGAAAGTAACCATATCGACGAGCTCGCCAGGGAGCAGGTTGGTGTCGCCTGCGTTTTCTACGCGTACCTTTTTGAGCATTTGACGAACGATGATTTCAACGTGCTTATCGTTGATTTCAACGCCCTGCGAACGGTATACCGATTGTACCTGTTCAAGGATATAGTCCTGAACGCCCTTAACGCCTTGTACGTGCAAGATGTCTTGGGGATATACGCTACCTGCGTTAAGCAACGCGCCGGGAGTAACCTTATCGCCGTTCTTTACTTTGAGTTCCGCATTGAACGGAAGCGCGTATTCCTTCTTAACTTCGTTCGTTGCTTCGTCCGTGATTTTGATGTTCTTCAAACCGTCGGAATCGTCGATGTTTACGATACCTTCCACTTCGCAAATGGTTGCGCA
>JAZSGC010000087.1:0-7397 GCA_045532525.1 Candidatus Scatosoma sp. | reverse complement strand
TTTTATAAATTCTATCGGGAACGTCCACGCGCTTCACGGGACGGTTGGTGGGGATTTCCACAACGTCCAACGAATAAATCGTTCTAAATTCCGCTTCTTCCGTCTTTGCCGTACCCGTCATACCCGAAAGCTTGGAATACAGACGGAAATAATTTTGGAAGGTAACGGTAGCGTACGTTTTGTTTTCGCTGCGGACTTCCACCCCTTCCTTGGCTTCGATTGCCTGATGTAATCCGTCGGAATATCTTCTACCGATCATAAGTCGGCCGGTAAATTCGTCTACGATAACCACTTCGCCGTCCTGCACGATATAATCTTCGTCCAGCTTAAACAGCTTATGCGCCTTTAACGCCTGCTGAATGTGGTGGTTTAAATCCGCGTGTTCAACTTCCGCAATGTTGTCGATATGGAAGAATTTTTCCGCTTTGATTGCGCCGCTGTCGGTAAGCTCTACCGTTTTATCCTTGCGGTTGATGATATAGTCCCACGACTTCGCCGCCGCCAACGATTTTTTGCCTTCGGGCGCAGCTTCCAACGCCTTTGCGCGCTTTTCCGCTTGCTCCGCTTCGTAGTTTGCCTGTTCTTCCAAGGTCATCTTGGTATAGTCCACAAACTCTTCTTCGTCGTCCGCGTCGTCTACTACCGTCTTTTTCTTATTCTTTTTCTGCGCGCGTTTTTCCGCGTAAGCCGCTTCTTCCGCTTCCTTTAAATCGTCGTCGAAGCCGCCTGTGAACGTACGCACTAGCTTATCTACGCGTACGTACAAATCGGAAGACTTTTCCCCCTTGCCCGAAATGATAAGCGGCGTTCTTGCTTCGTCGATTAAAATGGAGTCCACTTCGTCCACGATTGCAAAGGTCAAATCGCGCTGTACCATCTTAGAAAGGTCGGTCTTTAAGTTGTCGCGGAGATAATCGAAACCGAATTCATTGTTCGTGCCGTATACGATATCGCACTTATACGCTTCCCGCTTTTGGTCGTCGTCCATACCGGGCACGACAACGCCGACGGTAAGGCCCATAAATTTATGGACTTTTCCCATCCATTCCGCGTCACGCTTTGCAAGGTAATCGTTGACGGTAACGATATGCACGCTCTTACCCGAAAGCGCGTTCAAATACGCGGGCAGCGTGGAAACGAGCGTTTTCCCTTCGCCCGTACGCATTTCGGCAATACGGCCTTGATGCAAACAAATACCGCCGATGATCTGCACGCGGAAATGGCGCATTTCCAAAACGCGCTTTGCCGCTTCACGAAGCGCCGCAAACGCGTCGTACAAAATATCGTCCAACGTTTCGCCAGCCGCAAGGCGTTCTTTCAAAACGCCCGTTTGTGCTTTCAGCGTTGCGTCGTCCATCGCTTGATATTTGGGTTCAAGCGCTTCTACCTGGTCCGCCATTTTGTTCAGCTTTTTTAAGCTTCTTCTAGCGTCACCGCTCATTAAAAATTTAATCAATCCCATTTCGATAGCTCCGAAATTTTATTTTTCGCATTTCAAGACGAATGCCCACAATACGGCATTTTATCGTCACTATACATTGTACAATATTTCCGCCGAAAATCAAAGCGTTTTTACGCGATTTTTCCAAAAAAATACGGCAAAACCCTGCCGTAAAATAGCGAAAGAGTATTTTATACTCTATATATACCCGTTTCCGCGGCGGTTAAGCCGAAATTTCACAAGAAAAACGGAGAAAAAACGCTCTTTGGTTGACATTGCGCAAACGAATGTGCTATACTAATAAAAATTCACGTTAAACGGTATGGCTTATGAGCAAAATTTATCTTCCCGACGGGTACGTTTCCACGCTGGGTATGTACGACACACAAACCGCCATCGGCATTTTAAAGCGCACGTTTGAAGAACGGCTTTGCCTTGCGCTCAACTTAAAACGCGTTTCCGCTCCCCTTTTCGTTGACCCCAACACGGGCTTAAACGACGATTTGAGCGGCATAGAACGTCCCGTTCGTTTTGACTTAAAGGAAACGGGTACGGACGCGGTGGTGGTGCATTCTCTTGCAAAATGGAAGCGTATGGCGTTGAAAGCCTACGGCTTTTCCGCAGGGGAAGGCTTATACACGGATATGAACGCCATTCGCCGCGACGAAGTGATGGACAACCTGCATTCCGTATACACCGACCAATGGGACTGGGAAAAAATCATCACCCGCGAAACGCGCACGGGGGAATATTTAAAAAAGGTGGTGCAGGGTATCGTGGGCGCGATTTGCGACACGCTGGACTATCTCAAATGCCGCTATCCGCAGATTGACGTAACGCTGCGCCGCACGGTCACCTTTATCACCGCACAGGAGCTGGAAAACTTATATCCTACGCTCACTCCCGAACAGCGCGAGCACGAATTCACCAAAACGCATAAAACCGTATTTATTATGCAAATCGGCGACAAGCTGCAATCGGGCAAGCCGCACGGCAAGCGTGCCCCCGACTACGACGACTGGTCGCTCAACGGCGATATTTTGTTTTGGGACGAGCTGCTCGGCTGCGCGATGGAAATCTCGTCGATGGGCATACGCGTAGACGAAAAAGCCTTGGACGAACAGCTTACCAAAGCGGGCGCGGACGAACGCAGAGCCCTGCCCTTCCACAAGGCTCTACTTGCGGGAGAGCTTCCCTTGACAATGGGCGGCGGCATCGGACAATCGCGCTTGTCAATGCTGCTTTTGGGTAAGGCGCATATCGGCGAAGTGCAGGTTTCCCTTTGGGACGAAGAAACAAAAAAGGTATGTCGCGAAAAGGGCGTAATTTTGTTGTGACCCCCCCTGCCGCTTTAAGAGTATCCCAAACAAAAAAAGACACAATAAAATCCCCCTACTCCCTTATTAAAAAGGAGCGGGGGGATTTTCTTTTGTCACTGATACTCTTGTACGGTTTATAAGTATTTCTTTAAATCGTCTACCTTGTCCGTGCGTTCCCAGGTGAAGCCTTTGTAGCCAAAATGCCCGTACGCCGCCGTCTTTTTAAAGACGGGTTTGCGCAAATCCAGCGCGCGAATGATTGCGTAAGGACGAAGGTCAAACTCCGTTTTGACGATTTCCGCAAGCTTTTCATCGTCCAGCTTGCCCGTGCCGTGGCTATCGACGAATACGGAAACGGGGTTGGCTACGCCGATTGCGTACGCCACCTGAATTTCCAGCTCGTCCGCAAGTCCTGCCGCCACGAGATTTTTTGCGATATAACGGCAATAATACGCCGCGCTTCTATCCACCTTCGTGGGGTCTTTCCCTGAAAACGCGCCGCCGCCGTGCGCACATCTGCCACCGTAGGTATCGACGATGATTTTTCTGCCCGTTAAGCCGCTATCCCCTTCCGGTCCGCCGATTTCAAAGCGACCCGTGGGATTGATATAAATTTTCGTGTTTTCGTCCATCAATTCCGCGGGAATAATGGCGTCGATGACGTATTTTTTAATATCCGCGTGGATTTGCGCCTGCGAAACCGCCGCGTCGTGCTGCGTGGAAACGACTACGGTATCCACCCGCTTCGCCACACCGTCTACGTATTCCACCGTCACCTGCGTTTTGCCGTCGGGACGAAGATAACTAAGCGTGCCGTCCTTGCGCACCGTCGTAAGCCGTTTTGCCATACGGTGAGAAAGAGAAAGCGTAAGCGGCATCAATTCCTTGGTTTCGCGGCAAGCGTAACCGAACATCATACCCTGATCGCCCGCGCCCAGCTGATCGGCTTCGTCGCCGCCGTCCGTTTTCTTTTCCAAGGACGCATTTACGCCCATTGCGATGTCGGGCGATTGCTGATGTATCGCCGTAATAATCTTGCATTTATCGTAAGCAAACGTACCGAAATCGTAGCCGATTTCTTTGATGATTTCGCGCGCTTTCGCTTCGTAATCGACGTTTGCGGTGGTGGTTACTTCACCCATAATAAGCAGAGTGTCGAACGCTGCCGAGCACTCGATTGCCGCCCTTGCGGTGGGGTCGGCAGCCAAAATCGCGTCTAAAATCCCGTCGGAAATATTATCGCAAACCTTATCGGGATGCCCCTCGGTGACGCTTTCGCTGGTAAAAAACTTTTTCACGTAAAAAATCCTCTTTTTAACAATAGTTCTCTATGCGAATGGGATTTGCACAGAGTTCCCACACAAAAAAGCCCTTGCTTTCTTATCAGGAACTACATTATATATGTTTTTTTGCCGATTGTCAACTGATTTCAAGCGCGCGCGCTTGCAAAATTCGTTTATCCGTGCTATAATGTGGTGTATGAGAACGGAATTGCTGGATTTACTTAAAAATTGCAAACTTTGCCCCGTAGAATGCGGCGCAAACCGACTGCAAGGCGTCGGCGCGTGCGGCGTTTCCGCGCTCCGTATTGCCAAATACTATTTGCATCCTTTTGAAGAACCCTGCATTTCCTTTGAAAAAGGCAGCGGCACAATTTTCTTTTCGGGCTGTAACCTACGTTGCGCGTTTTGTCAAAACTTTGAGGTATCCCGCGCGAAACGGGGCAAGGAAATCACGCCCGCACAGCTTGCGGATATTTTTAAAGGGCTGGAAGATATGGGCGCGGAAAACATTTCTTTGGTGACTCCGTCCCATTTCAACGCGCACCTGGTAGCGGCATTTGAAATTTATCAGCCGAAAATCCCCGTCGTATACAACACGGGCAGCTATGAAAAAATCGACGCTTTAAAACGCGTCGACCCGTTCGTAGATATTTATTTACCCGATTTAAAATTTTACTCCCCCGCCCTTTCCAAACGGTATTTGGGCAAGGAAGATTATTTCGACGTAGCCAGCGAAGCGCTTTCGTTTATGGCAAACGCCAAGCCCTTAAAAATGACGTCGGCAGGCAAAATGCTTTCAGGCTGCATTGTGCGGCACTTGGTAATGCCGCTGTGTGCAAGCGATTCCAAAGCCATCGTAAAATGGTTTGCCCGCAGCCTACCCGAAAGCACCTATTTGAGCTTAATGAGCCAGTACACTCCCTTTGGCGACATCGCGGGCTTACCCGAGCTTTCCCGCAAGGTGACGGCGCGGGAATACGACGGCGTCGTGCAAACGGCGTTGGATTTGGGTATCGAACGGCTGTTTTTACAGGACCGCGCTTCGGGCAACGAAAAATATATACCGTCTTGGGATTTTTGATTTTTAAAGAGCGGTTTACAAATATTCGCTTAGGCTTAATCAAAAACTTCCGCTTTCCATTTGACGATTTTGCTCGTCAGCTTGGCGGCTTTGGACGGCTTCGCGTAGATGAGCTCGGTTTCGCACCGCCGTATTTTTTGCAGTAATTTTTTTTGGTCTTTCATACCCATATTTTGCGTAGTTTTTTACGCGATTATCCCATTTTATCCCATTTCGGTAGGTTGGTTTATGTTGATTTCCGCGGAAAATTTATCTTTTGGCTTTAACGGCGGTTCTCTTTTGGAAAACGTCTGTTTTTCGCTGAACGAAGGAAACAAGGTCGGGCTTATCGGCGGAAACGGCGAAGGGAAAACCACGCTCATTCGCTTGATTTTATCCGAATTAGAACCCGAAAGCGGCGTGCTTTTCCGCAAAAACGGTATCCGCGTGGGATATCTTGCGCAAAACGGCGGATATGATTCCGAAAACACCGTATTCGACGAAATGAAAGAGATTTTTCGCGAAGATATTTCCGCTATCGAAGCCTTACGCGACGTCGAAAAGAAAATTTCCGTTTGCGACGAGCAAAGCGCGGAATACCGCGCTCTGTCCCAAAAATACGAAGCGCTGAACAAACGCATCGCCGCGCGGGATAGCTATAATTTTGAAGTGCGAATCCGCACCGTGCTCAACGGTATGGGCTTTGAAAGCGTGTATCATCAGCCCATCAGCACGATGTCGGGTGGAGAAAAAACGCGGTTGAAGCTGTGTCGCTTGCTGTTGGAAGACCCCGAGCTGTTGATTTTGGACGAACCGACCAACCACTTGGATATGAAAACGCTGTTTTGGCTGGAAGAATATCTTTCTTCCTTCAAGGGCGCGATTTTAACCGTTTCGCACGATAGATATTTTTTGGATAAGCTCGTCACGCAAATTTACGAGTTAGAAAACAAAAAGCTTTGCGTGTTTAAGGGCAACTACACCAAATACAAGACGTTAAAAGCGGAAAAAACGGCGCGGCTTTTAAAGGAATACGAAAAACAGCAGGAAGAACGGGCGCATATGCAGGAGTACGTGGATAGAAATCTTGTCCGCGCCTCCACCACGAAGATGGCGCAATCCCGCAGGCTCGCCTTAGAAAAAATGGAGCTTATCGAAAAGCCCGCCCTGCCGCCCACACCGCCACGTTTTGTTTTCAACTATGCCGAAAAACCTTACGAACGAGTGTTGGAAATTGAAAACTTACGCCTGACGGCAGGCGAAAAAGTGCTTTTGGAGCGTGCGGATTTCTCGCTAATGCGCGGGGAAAAGTGTGCGATTATCGGGGATAACGGAACGGGCAAATCCACCCTTTTAAAGGAAATCGTGCGCGGAAAAAATCCCGCCGTACATTTGGGACGTTTTGTAAAAATCGCCTATTACGAACAGGAGCACACTAACCTGAATTTAAACGAAACGGTGCTTGGCGAGCTTTGGAGCAGACACGTTTCTTGGGACCAAACCAAGGTTCGCAGCGTTTTGGCGCAGGCGGGACTGATTGCCGAAGATATGGACAAGCAGGTGCGTATGCTTTCCGGCGGAGAACGCGCCAAGCTTGCGCTTGCCGTTTTTGAATGTGAAAACGGCAACGTGCTTATTTTAGACGAGCCGACCAACCATCTCGACCTTGCCGCGCGGGAAAGCTTAGAAGCCGCCTTAAAGGCATTTGACGGCACGCTTTTGTTCGTTTCGCACGATCGGTATTTTATTCGCGCTTTGGCAGGCAAAATTTTAGAGCTGGAAAACGGCAAAGCCACTTGCTTTACGGGCAATTACGACGAGTATACCGCTTTTAAAAATTCCTTGAAAGTCAACGAAAAAAAGGACGATGAACAGGTACCTGCCCCGTCCATTTCAAAAACTACCGAACAAAAGGACAGCTATTATCGCAGCAAAGAAGAACGCGCCGCCGACGCAAAACGACGCACGCGCGTAAAGAAAATAGAAGACGAAATTTCCGCTTTGGAAGTAGAAGACGAAGCAATCAACGCTTCCCTTTCCGACCCCGAAGTAACGGGGAATTTTGCGTTGCTCACCGAAAAATGCAACCGCTTAGAACAAATTAAAACGCTTTTGGACGCGCTGTATGCCGAATACGAAACGCTGTTATAAGCTTTCCGTTTAATATTTTTTCATAAGATTTTATAAAATATATTGACAATCTTCTTTTGATATGATATCATTGTGATATCAACATAAGGAGATTGTTTTTTATGAAAGAAATTATTTTGAACAACAAAAAACACGGTATGCTG
>JAZSGC010000137.1:0-22113 GCA_045532525.1 Candidatus Scatosoma sp. | reverse complement strand
ATCGTCGTTTGTTCGGCAAACGACAGTTGCGTGGCGATGGCGGAGAGAATTGCGGGAAGCGAGAGTGTATTTGTGGAAAAAATGAATGAAAAAGCTAAGGAAATCGGCGCAAACGATACTTTATTCGCAAATTGTACAGGTTTACCGAAAGAACCGCAATATTCCTGTGCAAAAGACGTTGCGTTAATGCTTAAAGAGCTTTTGACCCACGAACAGTACTATGAATACGGTAAGGTTTGGATGGATAAATTTCAACACCCTGCGGGTCGCTATACGGAAATTACGAATACCAACAAGCTTGTTCGTTTTTACGATGGCTGCGACGGCGGAAAAACAGGCTTTACAAACGAAGCGGGTTTTTGTCTTGCCGCTACGGCAAAACGCAAGGATTTACGAGTTATTTCCGTTGTTATAGGGGAAGAAAACAGTAAAAATCGTTTCGACGACGTGCGCACAATGTTTGATTATGCCTTTGCGAATTATACGGCGACGCCCATCTTTGAAGCAGGTGTTCTTTTGGATACAAGCGCAAAAATCAACGGCGGTAAGCAAAAAAGGGTTGCCGTTTACCCCGAGCGTTCGGTATACGCATTCACGAAACGCGGCGAAAAGGCAAACGTTTCCGTAGAAATGCACATTAAAAACGCCAAAGCACCCATTAAAAAGGGCGGTTGCGTTGGGGAACTAATCGTTTACCGCGATGGTGTGGAAGCGGAACACGTTCCGCTTTTAACGGCACACGCCGTCAAGGAAGCGAGCTTTTTTGACCGATTGCGGGACGTAGCAAAAGCTTGGAATGCTCGTTAACTCAACAATTTATTTAAAAATCAAATCCGTTTTTATAAAGATTTCTTTATAAAGATGGATTTTTTTATATAACGACCATTTCAGTCGTTGCATTTTTAAAGGAAATGTGTTAAAATAACCGTATACCATTTATAGGTGCATAGAATGAACGAAAGAGAAACCTTAAAAATAAATGATAAAGGACGCTTGGAAATCGGCGGAGCGGATTGCGTTACGCTGGCTCAAACGTTCGGTACGCCGCTTTACGTATTCGACGAAGCGCATATCCGTAAAATGATGCGGGTATTTCGCGATACCTTATGCGAAAAATATGCGGGAAACGGCCGAGTTTTATATGCGTCCAAGGCTTTTTCTTGCAAGGCAATTTATCGGATTGCAGACCAAGAAAATATCGGCGTCGACGTAGTTTCGGGCGGGGAGTTATACACGGCTTTAAAAGCGAATTTCCCTGCGGAACGCATTTGTATGCACGGTAACAATAAGCTTGATTACGAGCTTGGAGAAGCATTAGACGCAGGCGTTGGACTTATCGTCGCGGACGCGTATTCCGAAATTGATAAAATTGATGCGGAAGCGGGCAAGCGCGGACTTTGTCAACCTATTTTGTTGCGTATTAACCCGGGCATCGAAGCTCATACGCACGCATTTGTCCAAACGGCAACAACGGATAGTAAATTTGGTTTTTCTATACAAAACGGAGCAGCGGAACGTATAACCGCATATGCGATGAATAAGCCAAACGTGCGTTTGCTGGGCTATCATTGCCATATCGGCTCGCAAATTTTCGAAAAACAATCTTTCGTGATTGCGGCGGAAAAATGTATGGATTTTGCAGCGGAAATGCGTGAAAAACACGGTTTTGTATTGCATACGCTTAACCTTGGCGGAGGCTTTGGGGTTTGGTATACGGATGAAGATAGAAAAATTCCCGCGGACGGCTACGCCGAATATTTAGAAGCCTTATTTGATACGGTCACCCAAAAGGCAAAAGCATACGCTATGCAATTACCGTACTTGTTGCTTGAACCCGGCCGCTCCATTATCGCAGAAGCGGGGATAACCTTATACACGGTAGGCGCGATTAAGGATATTCCAGGCGTGAAAAAATACGTTGCGGTGGACGGCGGTATGTTTGAAAATCCCCGTTACGCGTTATACCAATCCAAATATACGCCGATTTTAGCAAATCGCGCGACGGATGAATGTACGGAAATCGTATCCATAGCGGGAAAATGCTGCGAGAGCGGAGACATTATTGCCGTGAACGTATCGCTGCCACAGGCAAAAACGGGGGATATTCTCGCCGTATTATCGACGGGGGCGTATAATTATTCGATGGCGATGAATTATAATCGCAATAAAGTTCCGCCTTGTATTTTGGTGAATAAAGGAAAAGCGGACTACATCGTTCGTCCGCAAACGTATGAAGATTTGGTTCGTAACGACTGCATTCCCGAGCGTTTGCAAAAATAAAACGTATTTGCGTGATAGGCTTGCAAAGGTTAAAACGCAAATTTGTACGTAGCTTAATTAGAACAAGGAGATAGAATGGACAAGGAAAAAACCAAGCACACACTCGCGTCCGTCCGCAATTTTGAAACGGAAGTGGATTATAATACGGTACTGGATAATTTTGAAGGACCGTTAGATTTGTTATTGCATTTGATTAAGCAGGAAGAAATTGAAATCAAAGACGTGTTCGTTTCGCACGTTACCGACCAGTTCCTTGCGTATATGAAGGGTCTGCCTTATTTGGACTTGGAAAAGGCGAGCGAATATCTTAATATCGCGGCGACGATCATCGAAATAAAAGCACGCCGATTGGTGCCTCCCGTAGAAGATTTCGACGATTATTACGGCAACGATGAAGACGACCCCGAAAACTCGTTGATTACGGCGCTGGAAGAGTATAATCAAAAACTCAAATTTATGATTAAAGGCGAAGAAGAAAAGCTGAAAGAACGCGAAACGATCGGTTATTTCTTCAAATCCCCCGACAAGGAATTTTCAGGGTTCAACGTACAGTATAAGGATTTAGATCTTGACGGCTTGGTAGACGCATTGACAAAAATGCTTATTCGCGTGGAAAATAATAAACGCGCCGCGCCACCGCCCCGTGAAATCCCCAAAGATATCTATACCGTACGGGATAAAATTAAGCATATCCGCGAAAAAGTGAGCGCGAGAGAATCAATGCAGTTTGAAGAATTGTTTGAAGAAGATTCTTCAACGGCGGAAATCGTAACGACGTTCCAAGCGCTTTTGGAATTATTAAAGCACCAGTTTATTTTGGTTGAGCAGGAAGAATTATTCGCCGCGATAACCATAAAGAAAAATGCAAATAGAAGCGAGGATGAAGAAATTGGAGAAATTGACGAATATAATTGAGGCAATTTTGTTTGCGGCAGGGGACGCCGTTCCCATTGACCTGATTCGTGAAAAGCTTGAAATTACCAAGCGGGAAGCGGACAACGCCATTCGTGACCTTGAAAAAAAATATACGGGCGCTTGCGGAATCCGCTTGCTGCATTTTAATCACAAATTACAATTAGCAACGAACCCCGATTACAAAGAACCCGTTGCGGCGACGATTATGCCGTTAAGAGAAAAGGAATTTACCAAGACGATTTTGGAATGTGCGGCGATCGTTGCCTATAAACAGCCGATTACACGCGGCGAAATTGAAGCGATTCGCCAAACGAACAGCGATTACGCCGTCAGCACCTTGTTGAGCTTGGAAATGATTGCGCCTTGTGGCAGAAAGGATGCGCCCGGCAGACCGATGCTCTATGAAACGACAGACAATTTTTTACGTAGATTTAAGCTGAAATCCTTAGCGGAATTGCCCGACTACGACGAGCTGATGAAAAAGATTGCCGATTTGGGTTCTATAGAAGAAATCACCAGCACGTATTTATACGAAAAAGACGTATACGATCCCGAAGCGGACGCCGAGCTTGCAACGACTGTAAACGATGAAAGCGAACCATCCGAAGCTGTAGAATCAACCGAAGACTACGAAGTATAATCTAGTATACATAGTTTTTTGCGACTTGCGCATATTGCAAATATGGGCAGGTCGTTTTTTTTCTTTTTTAATATCATAAATTTTATCGTACAATTATTTTTGCCCATTCCATTAAAGACGAACGTGCATTACGATATGAATCGCCGTAAATTTTGTTTTTCGGTATATCTATTTTACTTTATACGCATTTTTGGGGGATATATCGCTACCTATAAGGGCGGATTGGCGTTGCATATCTCCAATAAAAAAGCCATTTTATTGCCATATGCACAAATCAACAATGAACGTAAACGATTCTCCTTCGTGAAAACTTTCCGTTTAAAATCACTGACGATAACGACGGAAACTGGAGCGGAATATTTATTGCCTATAGCATTGGCGCATACGGGCATTCGAACATATTTTTTCGCAAAGGGCGGAAAAAAAGAAAAAATTGAGCAAAATCTATGGTTGACGGACGGCGACGTTTTGCGGGTATCGTTGACCTTTGTCGTACATTTTACGTTATTTATGCTATTGCGTGAATTTGTGAAATTTTTAAAGGAGAAATGGAAAATATGGCAGGAAAAAACGAAAAAATCAACGGTTTAATCGACTCGTCAATGGAGAAATTAGACGCGATCGCGGACGTGAATTCCATTATCGGCAAACCCATCATTACCGCAAGCGGCTTTCAGGTTATTCCCTTTTCAAAAATTACCTTAGGGAATCTTTCGGGAGGTGGCGAATACGGCGACGTCAAAGTGGTAAAGGAAACGGACGCCTTTCCGTTTGCGGGCGGTAGCGGCGCAGTTATTAGTATGAAGCCTATGGGTTTTTTGATTGACGACGGCAAAACCTGCCGTGTTATGCGCGTCACGGACGAGCCCTTAGATAATCTCATCGAACGTGCGGGAGAAATTGTCCGCGACGTTATGGCAAAGGAATGAGCAAGCGTTTTTCTTACAAAAGCACGCATATTTTAAGCATAATCACCACATTTTTATTGTCGGCAAGTATTTTTATGCCGTTTTACACAACGGCTTGCGCCGATAATACGAAGTACCCTGAATCCAAAGCAGAGTGCGTGGTGGAACAAAATACTCGTCGCATTTTATACGAAAACCACGCGGACGTGCGTTTGCCGATGGCAAGCACCACAAAAATCATCACGGCGATTACGGTGTTAGAGAATTGTGAAAATATAGAACAAGAAATTACTATACCTGACGAAGCAGTTGGGGTAGAAGGTTCTTCCGTATATTTGCAAAGCGGCGACGTATATTCGGTGAAAGATTTGCTTTACGGGCTTATGTTACGCTCGGGAAACGATTGCGCAACGGCGTTGGCGCTATATTGTAGCGGCAGCATAGACGGATTTTCCGCAAAAATGAATGAAACAGCGGAAAAAGCGGGGGCGCTTGCAAGCAATTTCCGAAATCCACACGGCTTACCTTGTGAAAATCATTATACAACCGCACGCGATTTGAGTATGATTACCTGTTACGCAATGCAAAATCCCATATTTAGAGATATCGTAGCCACTACGCATTATCAGCCGCGAAGCTGGAAAAATAAGAATAAGATGTTGATGAATTTTACGGGAGCGATTGGGGTAAAAACGGGGTATACTAAGCAAGCGGGCAGGTGTTTGGTGAGCGCGGCGGAGCGGGACGGAATGATCCTTGTTTGCACCGTACTGAATTCTCCGTCGATGTACGAACGCTCCGCAGCGTTGCTAAACGACGCATTCGACGCATACGTAAATACCAAGCTTTTATCCAAAGGCGATAAATTCTTATTAGACGACGGCAAAAAAAAGCGTTGGGCATATGCAAGGGAGGATTTTTCTTGTCCGCTCTTAGAAGGGGAAAAGCAGTGGGTGGAAATTCAGGTTTTTCCCACGGAAAATCAAGTGGATGGGGAAATAATCGGACAAATTCAAATATCGCTTGCAAAACGGTTGCTTTTTTTGGGGAATTTATATAAACTATAAAGGTATATAAACGCACGGAGAAAGCTAATTAAAATGAGAATTAACAAATTTTTGGCGGAAAAAGGGATTGCCAGCCGCCGTCACGCGGACGAGATGATTGCTGCGGGGAGAGTAAAAATAAACGGTCAAACGGCTACCCTTGGTGTGAACGTAGAAGAAAACGACGTCGTTTTGGTAGACGACGAGGCCGTTTCAATGGAAGAAACCAAGCTGGAATACTATATAATGAATAAACCCAAAGGCGTGGTTTGTACCGTTTCCGACGATAGGGGCAGAAAAACGGTTATGGATTTATTACCCGAAAACGTTGGCAGGGTTTTTCCTGTCGGTCGTTTAGACTATGCAACCGAAGGTTTGTTGATTTTGACCAACGACGGGGACTTGGCGTTCCGTTTAACGCATCCCACGGCGGAAATCCCCAAAACCTATATGGCGAGAATTGAAGGTACGCTGACGGAAAAAGACCTTAATCCCATTCGCTCAGGGATTGAACTGGACGGCATTTTGACCAAAAAATGTAAGGCGCACATCGTTGAGACGAATAAAGCGTACACGAAAGTACACGTCACCATTACCGAAGGCAGAAATCGGCAGGTTCGCCGTATGTTTGAAACTATCGGCAAAAACGTGGAGTTTTTAAAGCGCGTCAGCATCGGTCAACTCAAACTTAAAGGCTTGGACCGCGGAGAAATTCGCAAACTGACGGAATTTGAGATTGAATATTTAAAAGGCTTATAAAAATAATCCCCTGAAACGGTTGTTTCAGGGGATTTTCCTGTTCAATAATAGAATGCAAGGATTAAAAGGGGAATTACGAGCGATAATTGCGCATTAAACCGACAACTTTGCCGAGAATGGAAACTTCTCCGTCCGAAAAAATCATATCGGATAACGCTTCGTTTTCGGGGTGTAAAACGATTTGTCCGTTTTTACGATAAAAGCGTTTTACCGTTGCCGAATCATCAACCATTGCCACGACAATTTCGCCGTTTTCCGCGGTGTTTTGGCGGCGTACAATGATTTTATCCCCGTTTATTATGCCTGCGTCAATCATCGAAGTACCTTCCACGCGGAGCATAAACAAGTCTTCGCCGCGGAACTCGCCTACAGGGAAGGTGTAGTAATCTTCATAATTTTCGTATGCAAAAATCGGCTGTCCGGCAGTAACCGTACCGATAAGGGGAATGCTGATACCCGAGCTTTTCCCAATGGTAACCGAACGCTTTTTATTCGTTGCTTTATTCAAGTAGCCTTTCGTTTGCAATCTTTCCAAATAGCTGTGAACCGTTGCCGTGGATTTGATACCGCATTCCTTGCCGATTTCACGGACGGAAGGGGTGTAACCGTTTTCTTCCGAAAACTTGCGAATGTAATCCATAACCTTCGTTAATTTTTCTTCGGTAACCATAGTACGCCTCACTTTTTCTTTTGTAACCCCATTATAACACACTTTTTTATAAAAAGCAAACAAATGTTTATAATATTTTTAATTTAAATGCTTGATTTTTTTGTTTTTTTTGCTATAATAGTTAAAAAGGAGAATTTATATGGAACGGAGAATCGGTGAAGATTGCGTATTGTACGATAGAAAATGCACGGGCTGCTTAGAGTGTGAAGTTTGCGATTTAGACCCAAATAAGGTTTGCGATAATTGCGGTAAATGCATTCAAATGGACGACGTGGCGTCTATCAAAATTGATAAAATCTATATGAACCCCGAAGAATATAAGGAATAATGAAAAGCAGGCGTAAAGCCTGTTTTTGTCCATAACGGAGAAAAACAACCAACGTTTTAGCAAATGCTAAGCTTGGCTGTTTTTTTCATTAAATAGACGTTTTTTGAATATTGAAATCCGTAAATTTGCTTGCGTATTTTGTAGGAATTACGGCGTCGATTTTTGCGCCGTCGTCGGTAAATTCTACGCTTCGCTCGGTGATATACGACTTAATGGATTGATAGTCGTTCATTTGCGCATAAGGGACAAAAAGGGTGCAAAATAGCAGTTCATCACGGAATTTTCGCAAAATTTCTTGCTTTAAATTGTCAATTCCCAAATTTTCTTTTGCGGAAATAGGAATGCTGCCGTAAGGCAAAACGGAAAAATCCGTTAGGCTTTCGCTTTTATTCATTACAAGCAGGTAGGGAGAAGAAAAGCCCATTTCTTCCAATGTTTGCAAGGTCGTTTGCATTTGCATATCGAATTCGCCCATAGCGTCGCAAACGATCAAAGCCAAATCACAATGCAGCGCGCTTTCTAAGGTAGATTTAAACGCTTCAATTAAATGATGGGGGAGATCCTGCAAAAAACCGACCGTATCAACGAGCAAAAACTCCACGCCGTCAATTTCTAACTTTCGCGCCGTCGGGTCAAGCGTGGCAAACAGCTCGTTTTGTACGTATACGTCCGCATTTGTCAAAAGGTTCATTAGGGTGGACTTTCCCGTATTCGTATAACCGACCAGCGCTACGGTTTTCACGTTATCGCGTTTTCGGCGTGCGGTTTGTAACGTGCGCCGCTTCTCCGTTTCTTTTAAGCGATTTTCTAGATACTGAATACGACGGCGAATGTACCGTCTATCCGTTTCTAGCTTGGTTTCCCCGGGTCCGCGCGTACCAACGCCGCCACCAAGACGGGAAAGGGCTTCGCCTTTGCCTTTTAAGCGGGGATAAATATAATTCAGCTGCGCAAGCTCAACCTGTAATTTACCTTCGCTGCTTTGCGCATTTTTGGCAAAAATATCCAAAATAAGAGTGGTGCGGTCGATAACTTTACGATTGCCAAGCGCCGCAGAGATATTTAAGGTTTGCGAAGGGGAAAGCTCGCCGTTAAAGAGGACGGTAATTTCGTCCAAGCCGAGCAAGCGTTCGTACAATTCTTGCAGTTTACCTTCGCCGATAAAGGTTGCGGCGTTGATTTCGCGGATATTTTGACAAATCGTACCTGCATACACCGCACCCGCGCTTTCAATCAAAGCAACGGCTTCCGCTTGTAAAATTTTATACTTGGCGGAGTTTTCCCGTGTGATAGGCTGTATGATATAAATTTTTTCTAGGGTATTATCAATATTTTCGTGCATAAATCACTTGTTATTTTCGTCGTCGTTGCGCAATTTAACGGCGTCGGCAACGCGTTTGCGGTTTTCTTGGGTAATAGCCGCATAATGCTTTTTCGTTGTATTTACGTCACGATGCCCAAGCACGTCGGCGACGATATAAATATCACCCGTCGTGTTGTAAAGGCGGGTACCGTAAGTGCTACGCAGCTTGTGCGGCGTAATCTTTTTCAGCGGCGTAACCAGCTTGCTGTATTTTTTTACTAAAATTTCCACGGAGCGCACGTTGATACGCTTATATTGCATCGAAAGAAAGAATGCATTTTCACCTTCGGGAATTTTGGGGTCGTTCGATTTTTCCGCGATATATTCTTGCAAAGCATATTTAACTTCATCGGAAAAGTACAAAATGGCTTGATTTCCGCCTTTTCGGGTGACAAGAAAGGAGTTCTCGCTGAAATCAAAGCTGTCGTTATCTAAACCGACAAGCTCGCTAATACGTATGCCCGTACCTAAAAATAGGGTGATAATCGCGGTGTCGCGGACTCGCGTTTTATTATGATATCCCGTAGCGTGTTTGGATAAGCCGTTGCCGGATTCGGTAATGCTTATAAGCTCAGAAACCTCATCGGACTCCAAGCGAATAATTTCCTTATCGTGCAATTTAGGCGTAGACACCTTAGCGGAATTATCTACGCTGATCATCCCTTTATTGAAAAAGTATTTGAACATAGCGCGAACGGCGGATAATTTTCTTGCTTTTGCGCGTTCATCGCAGGAAAGGTATTTATCACGGAAGCGGTAGTGGGATAAATAGCTTAAAAAAAGCTCGATGTCGTGATGGGTAACCGCTTCTAACTGTTCCAGCGTTAGATCTATCATTTCGTGACTGCGGTATTTCCGTTTGCAAAGGAAATCAAAGAAAATGCGCAAATCGTAGGCATATTTCAAGCGTGTTTGACTGCTCGTGCGAGATTCAACACCAAGGAAATAATCGCCGCAGAAAGGGGGAAGTTCTTCCAAAAGCTCGGCTATCTTTTCAAAATCCGTAATATTTCGTTTTGCGTAATAGTTATCCTTTTTCATAATTCCATTGTAGCCCTTTGCAAAAAGAAAGTCAACCATTTCGTGTGATTTTCCGAAAAGTTGACTTCAATTATCATAAAAATTGTAAGAAAAAAATTTATAGGAAAAATACCCTTTAAAAAGTTGTCCACAAAATTGAGTATCGCTGTGGAAAAGATTTTCAAACGAATAAAAGCCTTTAAAATAAAGGGATTTAGCGATTTGACACACATATTTATTCGGTGGGGCAGAAGCAAAATCGAACGAAAAGGCATTGATAACTATTCGTAAAATGCAGCTTTTACGAATAGTAAGGGGCGCAAAATGTGCATAAAGTGGAGTACTTCTGCTTTTTAAATATTTCAAAGCTTTCGACGGGTTTTATAACGCTGTAGATTATTTTTTCGCAAATATTTTAAAGGAATACGGTTTTATAAAAATTTCTTTTTCAAAATTTTCTTCAGTCAAACAATCTACGTAATTTTCCGCAATGTCAAGCAAGTAATTTTTGCTGGAATTATTTACGCAAATATAAATACTTTGATTTTCAAACGTTCGCTTAAAATATATCAATCCGTTTTCTACGTGAATTTCTTCAAAATTGCCCGTTTTAAAAATATGGCGATATTTTTCACGTAATTTACCTAAGGATTTATAAAAATTGATTAAATCCGTGTTCAAATTCGTCCAATCGAAGCATTGGCGACAAAATGGGTCGATGTGTCCTTCCATTCCGTTTTCATCGCCGTAATATATACAAGGTATGCCCGGCATAGTAAATTGTAAAACAGCCGCAAGTTTCAGCTTTTCAATGGCGTTTTCCTTGGCTTTTTCGCTTAAATATGCTGTTTTTCTTGCCATTTCATCTTTATTATTGCAATATATTCCACCTAAAACGGTTAAAATGCGCGCCGTATCGTGTGTGCCCAAAATATTCATTAAAGCGTCAAGCGTTTCTTTGGGATAATGATTGATTAAAACGCGAATACAATGCAACAGCTCGCTTGCATTTTCCGTTTGCATATAACGAATAATCGCGTCTTTTAAGGGATAGTTCATTACGCTGTCCAGCTCGTGCCCCTGCAAATATTCTCGACGCTTAGAATAAGCAATTTTGTTGGATGCGTCCTCCCAAACTTCACCGATTATAATGGCTTCGGAGTTCTCGTCTTTTACCGATTTACGTAATTTTTGCAAAAAGAAATCGGGCAATTCGTCGGCAACGTCCAAGCGATACCCGCCGATGCCGAAACGAAGCCATTTTTTCAAGACGCCGTCCTGGCCAAAGATAAACTCTTGATAGCTTTCCGAATTTTCATTGGTTTCAGGCAAAATATCAATTCCCCACCAACTGCTGTATTTATTGGGAAATTCTTGAAAGGAATACCAAGAATAATACAGCGAATCTTTGGATTGATACGCGCCAACGGAAGGATAATTTCCGTATTTGTTAAAATAAACGCTGTCGTCGCCCGTATGATTAAAAACACCGTCTAAAATCACTTGAATTCCTTGATTTTTTGCGCTTTCAATAAGTTGGCTAAAAATCGTTTCGTCGCCTAAAAACGGGTCGATTTTTTTATAATCCGAAGTATCGTAGCGATGATTAGACGCCGCTTCAAATATGGGATTTAAATATAAAACGGTGATACCAAGCGCTTTTAAATACGGCAGCTTTTCTATAATGCCTTGTAAATTTCCACCGAAAAAATCATTATTTAATACTTTTCCTTGGGCGTTGGGCTTATAGCTGGGCAATCCGCCCCAGTCTGTGCGACGTACCCTGCCTATTATGTCTGGCATATTACCTACTTTATAAAAGCGATCGGGAAAAATTTGATACATCACCCCACCTTTAAACCAGTCAGGCGTATGATAATCCGACGTGGATACGGTCAAGAGAAAATCTATCGGTTTCTCCGTGATTTCCCCCATTTCCATATATCCGCACGAAATAAAGCCGATTCCTTCAATTTTAAAGGAATAATAATACAACCCTGCATTAGGGATTTTCAACGAAATTGTCCAACCGAACTCCGTTTTTTGCATCGCAAAGCATTCGGGTGCTTCCCCGTCGCGAAAAAATCGAAAACACGCGTTTTCTTTCGGTTCTTTGCATTCGCCTAACGTGGGCGTTTTTGCTGTGAATACTCCGTTTTCCGCGTGATAATGCTTGGTTTTCTCATTGCTTTTTAAGCAAAAAACATTCAGTTGTAATACTTCCCCTTCCTTTACGCCGCCAACAATATTTTTGCAGGCAAAATCCAAAGGATTGAAATAAATTTGCATATTTTCAGACCCCTAAAATCCGACAAAAAGCCGTAAACGAATTACAGCTTTTTGCGGTTTTATCTTAATTTGTGTAAATGCGTTGGAATTTATAACGCAAGTTAGTCGTTAAGCGGCTTTAAATTCCAAATATTGTTTGCATAGTCACGGATACTTCTATCCGCCGAGAAGAAGCCAGCCGCCGCGATATTACGCAAGGATTTTTGGTTCCAAGTACGCTTATCGTTTGCGTAAAGGTTGGACATTTCGTGCTGCGTTGCAAGGTAAGATTGATAATCCGCCATACACATATACGGATCGGCGATCGGAGCACCCGTCAATAAATAGTTTGCAATATCCGCAAAAGATTCACCGTTAAAGCCTACGATAAGCGCTTCAATAACCTTACGCATCATCGTATCATTATTATAATATACGCTTGCGGAATAGCCATTTCTCCAAATTTCGGAAACTTCATCAGCCGTCAAGCCGAAAATGAAAATGTTTTCTTTACCGACGTGTTCGCACATTTCTACGTTCGCGCCGTCCAACGTACCGATGGTCAACGCACCGTTAATCATAAATTTCATATTACCCGTGCCGCTTGCTTCCTTACCAGCCAAAGAGATTTGTTCGGAAATTTCAGACGCAGGCATTAAATATTCAGACATTGTTACGTTATAATCTTCCATATAAACAACGCTGAGCTTTTCGGCGATTTTCGGATTTTTACGAATATCTTCGGCAAGGAAGCAAATCAACTTGATGATTTTCTTTGCCATATAATATCCAGCCGCGGCTTTGGCTGCGAAAATATAAGTTTTCGGTTGAATAGGCGCGTCGGGATTTTCCTTTAAAATCAAGTAATCCGTAATGATATGCAAAACGTTCAAAAGCTGACGTTTGTATTCGTGCAAACGCTTTGCCTGTACGTCGAAAATCGTATTCGGATTAATGATTACGCCCTGTTTTTTCTGTGCAAATTCAGCGAATTGCTTTTTCTTTAACGCTTTAATTTCTTCCAAACGCTGTAACACGCTTTCGTCGTTTTCAAACTTCTTAAATTCCGCCAACTTCGCTGCGTCCTTTGCGTAGTCTTCGCCGATACAATCGTTCAACAGCGCGCAAAGCTCGGGATTTGATTGATTCAGCCAACGTCAATGCGCAATGCCGTAGGTTACATTGGTAAACTTTACGGGCGAGTAATCGTGAAAATCCTTGAAAATGCTGTCCTTAATAATATCGCTGTGCAAAGCCGAAACCCCGTTCACGTGATGCGAACCGTGTACGGAAAGGTTTGCCATTTTGACGATGTTATAGGATATAATCGACATTCTAGAAATTTTGTCCCAGTCCCCGGGGAATCTCGCCCACAAATCTTCGCAGAAGCGGCGGTTAATTTCTTTTAAAATCGAATAAATACGAGGCAAACGGCGCGCAATTAAATCTTCGGGCCAGGTTTCCAAAGCTTCCGCTAATACGGTATGGTTCGTATATGCACAAACGGAAGTCGTAATCCCCCAAGCTTCATCCCAGCTCATTCCGTTTTCATCAATCAGCAAACGCATAAGTTCGGGAATTGCCAATGCAGGATGGGTATCGTTCAAGTGAATTGCCGCCATTTTCGGCAACAATTTTAAGGAGCCGTATCTTCTCTTATGGTCGGCAAGAATGTTTTGTAAGGAAGCGGAAACAAGGAAATACTGTTGCTTCAAACGCAACGACTTACCTTCCACGTGGTTATCCGCGGGATAGAGTACTTTAGAAATGAGCTCCGCTTCGTTATCGTCCTTCATAACCGAAGCATAATCCCCTTGCGAGAAAAGCTTCATATCGAAATTTTGCACGCTGCGGGCTTTCCAAAGTCGAAGCACGGAAACCGCCTTACTGTCGTAACCGGATACCATCATATCGTATGCAACCGCTTGAATTTCTTTCGGGTCGCGATATATGGTTTCCAAACCGTGTTCCGTCCACTTTTCTTCGATATAACCGTCAAATTTTACACTAAAAATCTTATCGCTTCGCTGCGTAAGCCAAACTTCGCCGCCGGGCAACCAAACGTCGGGAAGCTCCGTCTGCCAACCGTCCACAATCTTTTGCTTAAACAAACCGTAATCGTAACGGATAGAAAAGCCCATTGCGGGATAATCTTGCGTAGCAAGACCATCCAAGAAGCACGCCGCAAGACGGCCAAGACCGCCGTTGCCAAGCCCCGCGTCGGGTTCAAGCTCGTAAAGATCTTCCAGGTTCGTATCGTACTCCTTCAAGGCTTCGGCAAAAACGTCGTAAACGCCAAGATTAAATACGCTATTTTTTAAGGAACGCCCCATCAGGAATTCCATACAAAGGTAATACACTCTCTTGGCTTTTGCCGCCTTGGTTTGCAGGTGGAAATTATGCCGCTTTTCCAGCATAATATCGCGGATACTCATAACCACGGCTTTATAAAGCTGGTCCTTTTTTGCTTCAGCAGGCGTTACGCCGAAGTAGCGGGAAAGTTTGCCCTTTATTAGCTCTTTCGCCGCCGTAGCACTAATCGTTTCTTTTTTCATTTCTCTATACTCCTAAAAAAATTTTTCTTGTGTTAAGTTATTGTCCAACGGAAAAGGTATCTTCATACAGCTTCTTGTATTCATCCGCCGAGCGCAGCCACGAAAAATCAGTTGTCGCTGCCTTTTTCATTAAGCCTTGCCATACTTCGCGGTTTTTAAACGTATCCAACGCTTCGTGGATAACGTATAATAAGTCGTAAGGGTTGCAAGAAGCAAACGTAAAGCCGTTGCCACCTGCGCCAAAAGGCTTAATGCTATCGTACAACCCGCCCGTTTCACGAACGACGGGTACGGTTGCGTATCTAGACGCAATCATTTGCGACAAGCCGCAAGGCTCGCTAATGGAAGGCATTAAGAATATGTCCGAACCGGAATAGATTTTCTTGGATAAATCTCCGTTAAAGGCGATATTTGCCGAAACCTTTCCTTCGTATTTTTTGCCCAAATCACGGAAATAATTCTCATACGCAGCGTCGCCCGTACCCAGCAAGACAAATTGTACGTCTTCGTGTAACATATCTTCCACGATTGCCTTGACAAGGTCTAAGCCTTTGTGCGAAACCAAACGGGAAATCATCGCAATAATAGGCACGTCTTTTACGGGCAAGGAAAGCATTTTTTGCAATTCCGTTTTACATACCGCCTTTCCTGCAAAATTATCAGCGGTATAATTCGCAAACAATGCTTTATCCGTTTCCGAGTTGTACGCGTCGACGTCGATGCCGTTCAAGATCCCCGTCAGCTTAAAGGCATTCTTGCAAATGATATCCTGCAATCCGTGCGCGTACTGCGCTGTTTTAATTTCGTTTGCATACGTAGGGCTGACCGTTGAAAAACGTTCGCAACATTCAATTGCACCCTTCATCAAGTTAATGCAGCCGTTATATTCAAGCAAATATCCTTCGCTGCTTGGAATGCCGAATAAGTCTTCCAAAATATCCAAAGAATATTTACCCTGATATTCTATATTATGAATGGTAAACAACGCGCGGATAAATTGATATTCGGGTTGCTTGCAGTAAATTGTCTTCAAATAAATCGCCGCCAAAGCCGCTTGCCAATCGTGACAATGCAAAACGTCGGGATAGAAATTGATAAACGGTAATATTTCCATTACGCTTCGCGAGAAAAAGGCAAAACGTTCTCCGTCGTCGTAATAGCCGTAGCAGCCTTTACGCTTAAAATAATATTCGTTGTCGATGAAATAAAAGGTAACGCCGTCTTGTTCACAAGTGAAGACGCCGCAATACTGATTGCGCCAAGAAAGCGCAACGTATATATTCCCAAGGAAGGACATTTTTCTACGAAGCTCGGGTTTGATATCGGAATACAAAGGCAAAACCACGCGAATATCGTATTTAGGGTCTTTCGCTAACGCTTGCGGCAAAGAACCGATAACGTCGGCAAGTCCACCCGTTGCAATAAAAGGTCTGGCTTCCGACGCAACAAACAAAATTTTTCTCTTGCTTGCCAGCGTGGGATCATTTGCTGCTTTTACCTTCGGGAACGTGGCGTTGCCCTGTACAATCTCTACGTTTTTCTTTGTCATTTTTACCGTTTTTTTACCCGTTGTTTCCAAAATAAAGTCCTCCCAAATTTTCGGTATGATATGTTGGCGTACGGCCTATGTACAAGACCGTACGCCCATTTTATTTAAAGTCTTGTGCCTTTTTGAATGAAGTAGGGCAATTCGTTGCAACCGCTCAACGTCTTCATATCGCTGATGACGACGTTTTTATCGGTGATTACGCAATTCAAGGAAGTGTTTTCTCCGATAAAGTTATCCTGCATTACGATGGAGTTGCGCACTACCGCGCCTTTCCCAACCTTTACGCCGCGGAACAAAATCGAATTTTCCACAACCCCTTCAATAACGCAACCGTCGGAAATCAAAGAATTCTTCACGACGGCGTTTTCACCATATTTCGAAGGTGCGCTATCGCGTACTTTCGTGTAAATATTGCGTTCGCCGAACAATTCGTCGCGCACTTCTTTATCCAACAATTCCATATTATGCTTGAAATATGCCGCCATCGAATCGATACCTGCATAATAGCCGTTAAACTGATAACGGTAAAGCTTTAAGCTATTTAATTGCTTGATGAGAATATCGCTTTCAAAGCTATTGAAGCCGTGCGTTACGGAATCTTCTACGAGATTTAATAAGAACTGACGGTCGATTACCATCATATTGATGAAAATATCCGCTTTTGTGCCGGGCTTTACGTGCGGGGAAAGCCTCAACTCGTTAATGCGGCCGTCGGCGTCGGCTTCGGTGAGCATAAAGCCTGCGCGCGTGCCAACTTTGCCGTAATGCGTTACAAGGGTAATATCCGCTTTCTTTTCTTCGTGGTATTCGATAATTTCAGCAATATCGATTTTTGCCACGCCGTCGCAGTCCGTCAACACGACGTATTTCTCTTTTCTACGGCTTAAAAAGCCCGTCAACGAGCCCAATGCTTCCAAGCGCGTGGAATACAGCTTGTCGTGTTTTTCAGAGAAAGGCGGAAGCAAGATAATACCGCCGTCTTTTCTTGCCAAATCCCAGTCCTTACCGCTACCGATGTGGTCGATTAAAGAACGGTAGTTGTTATTTGCCATCAAACCGACCGTCGTAATGCCAGAGTTGACCATATTAGAAAGTGTGAAGTCGATAATACGATATCTTCCGCCGAACGGAATAGACGCCATCGTTCTTCTGCGAACGAGTTCGGGCACGTTTTCTTCGTGCATATTCGAAAAAATAACGCCAATTGCAGATGCTGCCATAATCAATTCCCCCCTTTATGCGTTAATATCGTTTTCGTGCTTTTGACCTTCGGAAACCGCAACGCCGTCCGCTACGGTAATTCCTCTGCCAAGTACGACAATTTCAGCGTTGGCGTCTTTTGCTACGCCGATGGTTGCATTTTTACCGATGGTAACGTTTTCATCAACTACCGAATAACTCACCGTAGCACCAGCCTTTATAATGCTGTTTGCGAAAACAACGGCGTCCTTTACAACCGCGCCTTCTTCCACGATAACGTTGCTGCCGAGCACAGAATTTTCCACCGTACCGTAAATTTCACAGCCAAGCGCAATCATCGAATTTTTAACCACGCCCTTCTCACCGATATGTTCAGGGGGCGCAAGCGGATTTCTGGAATGAATTTTCCAAGCCTTATCGCTTACGTCAAACTCGGGTGCTTCGCCGAGCAAGTCCATATTTGCCTGCCACAAGGAAGCAACCGTACCAACGTCTTTCCAATAGCCGTTGAATTCGTATGCAAACATCTTCTCCCCCGCGTTAAGCATAGCGGGTAAAACGTCTTTACCAAAGTCTTTGGAAGAATTCGGGTTGGCTTCGTCCGCTTCCAAATAACGGAATAATTTTTCCGCGTTGAAAATGTAAATACCCATTGAAGCCAGCGTGCTCTTTGGCTGCTTGGGCTTTTCTTCAAACTGATAAATGGAATGGTCGGGATTTGTGTTTAAGATACCGAAACGAGAAGCTTCGCTTAAAGGCACGTTCAGCGCGGCAATCGTACAATCCGCGCCCGTCGCTTTATGCGCTTTCAGCATTGCGGCATAATCCATTTTATAAATATGATCGCCACCCAAAACCAAGATGTATTCGGGGTTGTACATCTTCATAAAATGCATATTTTGATAAATTGCGTTCGCCGTACCTTCATACCAAGACGAACGGGTCTTCGCTTGATAAGGCGATAAAATATGTACCCCGCCGTACGTCCTGTCGAGATCCCACGGCTGGCCGTTGCCGATATATTCGTTGAGAATCAGCGGCTGATATTGCGTGAGTACACCGACGGTGTCGATACCCGAGTTAATGCAGTTGGATAACGGGAAATCGATAATACGATATTTCGCCCCGAAAGCAACGGCAGGTTTCGCAATGTTGGTGGTCAATGCGTACAGTCTACTACCTTGTCCGCCCGCCAGAAGCATTGCTACGCATTCTTTCTTTCTTTGCATAGAAACATCCCCCTTGGATTAATTGATTTTTAATAAATAAACGCAAGTCAGTTTAGGAAGATCGAAAGCGATGGAATATTCCTTTCCGTGACTAAACGTTTTCGTCGTGTGAAATACCTGTTTGCGTATTCTTCCCGATCCGCCGTAGCGGATAAGGTCGCTGTTGAATGCGACTTTATACGAACCCTTAGGCAAGCCCAAATAGTAGTCTTTATAATCTTCACCTGAAAAGTTAATCATAACAACCACGGTGTTGCCAGCTCTATCCTTACGCTGATACGCCAAAAAATTTCTATCGGCGTCATCGGCGGCAAGCCACTCAAACCCGTCCCAAGAATCTTCAATTTCATAGAACGCAGGCGTGCTTTTGTAGAGCTGATTCAATTCTTTTACCATCGTGGTAAGCTTTTTATGAAGCGGATATTGTGTAAGGAAAAACTCAACGCCCTCCTTGTAATTCCATTCCTTGAATTGTCCGATTTCCGAGCCCATAAAATGCAGCTTTTTACCGGGATGGGACATCATATACCCCAAAAACGCACGTACCCCAGCAAACTTTTCCTCGTATTCTCCGGGCATTTTCCCAATGAGCGACGCTTTTCCGTGCACGACTTCGTCGTGGGAAATGGGTAAAACGTAATTTTCCGAGAAAGCGTACATCATCGCAAAGGTCAATTTATTATGCTGATGCTGACGGAATACGGGATTTGTGGAAACGTATTTAAGCACGTCGTTCATCCAACCCATATTCCACTTAAAGTTAAAGCCTACGCCGCCCATAGACGTGGGTTTAGTAATCATCGGCCACGCCGTCGATTCTTCGGCGATCATCAATGCGTTGGGGAAAGAAGCAAACACGGCTTCGTTTAAACGGCGCAAAAAGGCAAGCGCTTCTAAGTTTTTATTTTCGCCGTAAATATTTGGAACCCATTCCCCTGGTTCTTTATCATAATCAAGATATAACATTGAAGCCACGGCGTCTACACGCAAGCCGTCGACGTGAAATTTTTCCAAAAAGAAAATAGCGCTGGAAATCAAAAAAGAAACCACTTCGCTCCTGCCGTAATCAAACCTACGCGTGCCCCAACCTTTATTTTCCATACGGTCCCATTGCGAAGCTTCGTATAAAGGCTCGCCGTCAAATTCATACAAACCGAAGGCGTCCTTAGGGAAATGCGCGGGAACCCAGTCTAAAATTACGCCGATGCCCGCATTATGGAACGCGTTCACCAAATACATAAAATCGTGCGGCGTTCCCAAACGCGAAGTTACAGCATAATAACCCGTCACCTGATATCCCCAAGAGCCGTCGAAGGGATGTTCGGTTACGGGCATAAATTCTACGTGGGTATACCCCATTTTGGCAACGTAAGCAACAAGCTCGGAAGCCAATTCGCGGTAGGTATAATACCCGCCGTCAGGCTTTCGTTTCCAAGAGAGCAAATTTACCTCGTAAATGTTCATCGGCGCGGCATATATATTCGTATTCTTACGCTTGTCCAAATATGCCTTATCCGACCATTGAAATTCAGTTAAATTATAAAGCTTTGAAGCATTGCTTTTTTCTACGCCCGGAGTTTCCGCGTGGAATGCATACGGATCGGCTTTAAATAACCTTCGTCCGTCGGCGGTTTCAACGCAATACTTGTAAGATGCAAACTCTTTTAATGCGGGGATAAACAACTCAAAGGTTTCGTTATCAATCATTCGCCGCATAACGTGCGAATCGGGATTCCAACCGTTAAATTCACCTACGACGGAAACACATTTCGCGCGCGGTGCCCAAACGCGAAAAATATATCCGCGCTTTTTGCCTTGCCTTGCAGGGTGTGCGCCCATCAACTCAAAGGTTTTAAAATTCTCGCCGTGATGAAATAAATGCAACGGGAAATCCGTTTGTGATACGCTCATTCTGTCCTCCGCAAAACATTCGTGAACATTTAACTATATAACCCAACCTGAGTTAAGTCGTTAAATATTCATCAACTATTAGTATACTACATATTTTCTTTTTTTTCAAGACTATTTTGAAAAAAATTTTTAACAAATTAAGCATTTTTTAACTATGTTAAAAGATTTTTACAGTAATTGAAAGAAATTGTCCTTAATAATACTTTGTCAGGCATAGGTATTATACCTTGCATAACATAATACCTATGTCAAACATAGTAAAGCGTTTTTAAAAAAAGGACGCATTCCCTATTTTGTTGCCTAGGGAATACGTCGCATGGAACTATAAAAAATATTGTTTCACGAAAAATGTTTCACAAGTATGTTATATTTTTGAAAGTATGTTTAAAATCTTCGTTTTTAATTGCTCAATGGTATCATTGTTCTCGACGATAAAAATATTATTTTTTTGTAAGCGAGAATTCATATTTTCGGAATCGTAATCAATTTGCGTTTTCATTCTATTCCCTATCTCCGCTTCCGATAAGCCGTCCCGATTTTTAATTGCTTTGATCCTTTCATTTTTGGCTCGTTGTACTACAATAACGTAATCGAAATTCTTTTCATAATTTCCTTCAAAAAGAAGTGGAACTTCTGCAAACGTAACGTTCGTTGCACTTGCGTTCATTTGTGCAAATAACGCATTCATAATAAGCGGATGAGCAATAGAGTTTAATATTTCTCTGTTTTTTTCATTAGAAAAAACAATTTCCGCTAATTTTCTTCTATCTATTTTCTCGTTGATAACGCAAGCAGGAAATTCCACTTGAATTTTTTGAATATACTCGGGCGACTCAATTACGGATTTATAAATTTCATCGCAGGAAAAAAACGAATACCCCAATTCAGCGACGATTTGCAGTACCTTACTTTTTCCGCTACCGATTCCCCCGGTTATTGCAACTTTTGTCTTCTTCGCCATATCCAAGCGCTCCTTAACTACAACGCAAGTTTCACGATAATCTTTTCACACGATATACTCGTGAAACAATCAACGTGAAACTCGTGATTTATTTCGTATCAAACCACGTAATCCCCGTGCTACATTCGGCAATCAATGGCACACGTAATTTTACAGCATTTTCCATTTCCGCTTGCAATAATTTAGCCACCAAACTCACCTCTACTTCCGGCGCGTCAATGACAAGCTCGTCGTGGACTTGAAGCACAAGCTTGGCTTTGTAGCCTTCTTCTTTTAATCGCTTATGCACGTTGATCATAGCCACTTTGATAATATCCGCACTTGACCCCTGCAAAGGCATATTCATCGCGGCTCTTTCGCCAAACGAACGTACGTTATGATTAGAAGAACGAAGCTCGTTAATAACACGCCTGCGACCGAACAGCGTTTCAATATAACCGTCGCGAGCTGCTTTTTCCACGTTATCGCTCATATATTTTTTTACGTCGGAATACGTTTCAAAATACCTATC
>JAZSGC010000086.1:0-4714 GCA_045532525.1 Candidatus Scatosoma sp. | reverse complement strand
AAACCGCCCCTATATAGGAGCGGTTTTTTTTGCGTGCTTTATTTTCTATCCGCAAAATAGTCGATTTTCATTGCCTTTTTCACGTCCGCAAGCGTTTCCGCCGCCGCCGCGCGCGCTACTTCGCTTCCTTTATATAAAATATCCCAAATGGCAGGAATATCTTTCGCCAATTCTTCTCTGCGCGTACGGATAGGCTCGATAACCTCCTGCATAACGGCGTTCAGGAATTTCTTTACTTTCATATCTCCCAAGCCGCCGCGTTCGTAATGCGCTTTCAGCTCGTCCAAGTTGGCGTATTCGGGCAGGTATTTTTGGAAATGCTCCGCCGTGGAGAAGGCGTCTAAATAAATGAACGTAGGATTGTTTTTCGTGTCGCCGGGGTCGGTTACCTTAATATGGTTAGGGTCGGTGTACATACCCATTACCTTGCGCTTGATTTCGTCCGCGCTATCCGAAAGGTAAATACAGTTGCCAAGCGACTTACTCATCTTCGCCATACCATCCGTGCCGGGCAAACGCAAGCAAGACTTATTTTCGGGCAGCACCGCCTTAGGCTCTACCAAGGTTTCGCCGTACAAGCCGTTAAAGCTTCGCACAATCTCACGCGCCTGTTCCAGCATCGGAAGCTGGTCTTCGCCAACGGGAACGGTATTTGCCTTAAACGCCGTGATGTCCGCCGTCTGCGATACGGGATAGGTCAAAAAGCCCATCGGAATGGAAGCTTCAAAATTGCGGAGCTTTAATTCCGTTTTCACCGTAGGATTGCGTTCCAAGCGGGAAAGGGTAACCAAATTCATATAATAAAAGGTCAACTCGGTAAGCTGCTCCACGTGCGATTGCACAAAAATGGTGGATTTAGCAGGGTCCAGTCCGCACGCCAAATAGTCCAGCGCAACTTCGGTGATGTTTGCACGCACTTTATCGGGATTGTCGAAATTATCGGTAAGGGCTTGCGCGTCGGCAATCATAATATAAATTTTATCGTATTTGCCGCTGTTTTGCATTTCTACGCGGCGGCGCAAAGAACCTACGTAATGCCCGATATGCAATTTCCCCGTGGGTCTATCGCCCGTTAAAATAATATTTTTCATTCTATTCTCCTTGCCGTGCTGCTTCGCGCGGCGTTTTTTACATAATTCTTACTCTTTTTTCGCATACTTGGGATATGAAAAGAAATCATCTTGCGCTTGTCGCCGTTCTCTTTCTCACCGCTGTTGCGTTTGTGTTTTTAGGCACGAAAGCCTTGGAAAAGCGTAGCCCTTCCCCTATTATTCCGCCAAAGAAATACGAGCGAATTTTTACGCCGAAATCTAAATTCTCGCCGTAATTTTCGTGCTACTATGGGCGAATTTTGCGCGCCACAAAACTTATTTTGCGCCGTAAACCTTGCGGTATTTATACATTGCGGGCAAGTGTTCCTTGCCGTCGATGACGCCCTTTTCAATCGCTTCGATAATATCGTCCATCGTCACTACCGAATACACGTCGATACCAAATTCCTTTTTCGCTTCGGATACGGCGGAAAGCTCGCTGTTGAGCGCCTTTTCCTTGCGGTCTACGGAAATAATCATACCGACCACCTGCACCTTTGCCGCCGCTTCCAGCTTAGGCAAAATTTCACGCAGGGCTTTTCCCGAAGTCATTACGTCTTCGATAATAATTACCTTTTCGCCGTCCGCAAGCTGTTTTCCAACAAACAAACCGCCTTCGCCGTGGTCCTTGACTTCCTTTCTATCGAAGCAGTAGTTGATTTCCGTATCGTAATTTTTTGCAAGCGCAATTGCCGTCGCTACGGATAAAGGAATTCCCTTATACGCAGGGCCGACAAGCGTTTCCGCTTCCAAATGATTTTCGTGAATGCAAGCGGCGTAATATTCGCCCAGCTTCGCCAGTTGCTTGCCCGTTTTATAGTTGCCCGTATTGATGAAATACGGCGCAAGTCTGCCGCTTTTCAAGGTAAATTCGCCAAAACGCAATACGCCGTTGTTGACCATAAAACGGATAAATTCTTCTTTATAAGTGTAGGACATCGTACTTAAACTCCTTATTATTTTTGATTTAACTGCAAAACGCCCGTCAGTTCGGATACGCTTGCCACGCCGTGCTTATCGCACCAAGCGTTGAGCCCAGCGATAATTTTCGGCATTGCGTACGGATCGGTGAAATTCGCCGTCCCCACCTGCACAGCCGTTGCGCCTGCCATTAAAAATTCTATCGCGTCTTCCGCGCAGGTAATTCCGCCCATACCGATCACGGGGATTTGCACCGCCTGCGCCGCTTCGTATACCATCCGCACCGCAATCGGCTTTACGCCCGCGCCCGAAACGCCGCCCGTGTTGTTGGCAATGATGGGTCTTCTACGCTCGATATCGATTGCCATACCCGTCAGCGTATTGATAAGGGAAACGCAATCCGCACCGCCGTTTTGGGCGGCTTTTGCATTTACGGCAATACTTTCCACGTTGGGGGAAAGCTTGACGATGAGCGGCGTTTTTTGCAAGGATTTTTTCGCTGCGCGCGTTACCGCTTCTACGCTTTCGGGCTTGATACCAAACGCCATACCACCGCTCTTTACGTTGGGGCAGGAAATGTTCAGCTCAATCATATCCACAAAGCCGTCCAAACGCGCGCAAATTTTTTCGTAGTCTTCCAGCGTTTTGCCCGCTACGTTTGCAATCACGCAGGTTCCCGTGGATTTCAGCCATTCCAAATCTTCCTGAATGAAATGCTCCACGCCGGGATTTTGCAATCCGACGGCGTTTAAGATGACCCCGCGCGATTCCGCAATGCGGGGAACGGGATTGCCCAAGCGAGGCTCTAACGTCATACCCTTCGTCGATACGCCGCCGATCGTGCCCACGTCGTACAGCTCGTGAAATTCACGGCCGAAGCCGTACGTACCCGACGCCGCAATGACGGGATTTTTTAATTGTATGCCGCAAAGATTTACCGATAAATTTGCCATTATCTTTCTTTCCTTTTCGTAATTATCTATCAATCGGCGCGTTACAAGCACCCAAACGCGCGGATACCAGCTTTTGCTGCGTTTCCGCCGCTTCCGCCACAAAATCGTAAACGAAAACCTTGTCCTCGAATTCGACGCACAGTCTGCCCCAACGTGCCTTCAACGCCGCAAGCGGACGAAAATACGAAACGTCGTGCAGCGCGCTCAACGCGTACCTGCCCTGCGGTAATTGCATTTCCGTGCCGTCTATGCACACAATTTCAGCGGGCGTATTTTTCCATTTGCGCCAAGCGAATATCGACAGCGCAAGCATAGCGCCGCCAAGCAAAATAAGTACGACGCCGGGGATAATTGTGTATCCGCCGAGCACGCAGCATACCACGCCGCCTGCCAAAATCAAACCGCCTAAAATAACGGCTGTAATGAATAAAGGAGTCAAGCCTTCTTGTTTCCGAGCGATAATTTCCATAGTCTTATAAAATAATTTCCGCCGCGTTGAACACGGGGCCGTCCTTGCAAACGCGTGCGCGCTTGCCGTTGGTTTGGTCGCAAACGCATACCAAACACGCGCCGATGCCACAGCCCATTCTCTCTTCCAAAGAAAGGTAGCAGGGCAAATTTTCCTTCTCCGTAACCGCCTTTAACGCGCGGAGCATAGGCGTAGGTCCGCACGCAAGCACAACGTCGGGACGGTTGCCTTTTTCCAAATCCGCCGCAAACGCCTGTACCGCGTTCATTTGCGCGCCATAGCTGCCGTCGTCGGTAACGGCAATAAATTTTTGCGCCTTGGCAAATTCTTCCACGCCGCATACCGCGCCGCGGTTTCTATACCCGATATACGCCGCAATATCCTTGGTGGAAGCATACGCACGCAAAACGGAAATGAGCGGGAATACGCCCACGCCGCCGCCAACCAGCGCGACTTTTTGCTCCGTTTCTTCTACAAAAAATCCGTTTCCGAGCGGCAGGAGTACGTTTAATTGCGTACCTGCCCCCATCGTTTTCAGCCTTTGCGTGCCTTCGCCTTTGATTTGATAACAAAAGGTTACTTCCGTACCCTCCGTTTTACATATGGCAATCGGACGGCGAAGAAGATGGGTACCCCCTACGGAAATATTCCCAAATTGCCCCGCGCGTACTTGCGGTTCTTCTCCCAAATCAAAGGTTACCGCGTAGATGTTTTCCGCAATCGGTTCATTCCTTACAATGGTTGCAAAATAGTCTTTCATAGATGCTCCTTATAATAAGAGTTACGTAGCCAAAACGCACCGAATTTCGCTTGCCCTATCTCAGCAGGAAAACGGCGGAAATGCGAGCAGTTCAAGGCGCGGAAGCAATTTTTGACGGGAACGTACTTAGACGTACGTGACCGAGAAAATGCCGAATTCCACTTGCCCTATCCCAACAGGAAACGGCGGAGATGCGAGCAGTTCAAGGCGCGGAAGCAATTTTTGACGGGAACGTACTTAGTCGTACGTGACCGAGAAAATGCCGAATTTCGCTTGCCCTATCCCAACAGGGAAAACGGCGGAGATGCGAGCAGTTCAAGGCGCGGGAGCAATTTTTGAAAGGCGGATCGTAGCCATGTCGTTCTGTGAGCCAAGGAGTTGTTCCTGAGTATTGTCTTCCTAAGACCGCTTGGCCTCCGACTTCGTACGTGACCGAGAAAATGCCGAATTTCGCTTGCCCTATCCCAACAGGGAAAACGGCGGAGATGCGAGCAGTTCAAGGCGCGGGAGCAATTTTTGA
>JAZSGC010000016.1:0-33513 GCA_045532525.1 Candidatus Scatosoma sp. | reverse complement strand
TTAGTCGTTCTTTTCTGCTTTGGGAGCGATTACTTCTACGCCGTTGTAATAGCCGCAGTTTTTGCAAACTCTGTGCGCTTCTGCGAATTCGTGGCAATGAGGGCATTCCACAAGCGTTGCCGCCGTTGCCTTGTAGTTTGCAAATCTCTTGTTCGTTCTGCTCTTCGATTGTTTATTCTTGGGTACTGCCATTTTAACACCTCTCGTTTTTTTCTATCTTTTTTCAGGAATCGGTTTCACCGTTATAGGAAATTCCTTCGCATTCTTCTTCGCATAAAATCACGTAAGGCATACTCGCCATAATCGCGTCCTCTACCGCTTGCTGTAAATCTACAACTCCGTTGGTATAGCCGTAATCCTCGTAATCCTTTCTCGGTTCAAAATATGCGTCGAGTTCCCCTTCGATTTTTACGGTAATAGGCTTTAAGCATCTAGAACAATCGCCCTGCAAACCATAGCTTACCGTGCCGCGGATTTCCAACGAGTCGTCTTCAAATAGCTCGTATTCAAAGACCACCTTAACGGGACCGACAAACTTCACCGACGGGATTTGTATTAAAGCTTCGGGTGCGGAATACGCAAATTCCATACTCCCGACGTACTTTTTTTGTGCGTTGATTTTTCTTATATCAATATGCATCATAAAACCGACTAGACAAGTATAGTATATTTAAAACACTTTGTCAACTTTTTTTCATTAGATTTTTATGAAAATTTTATAATAATTCAACCGTTTCACGCGCAATAACCAATTCTTCGTTGGTGGGAATAATAAGAACTTTTACCTTGGAATTTTCGCCCGTGATGTCGCGAATGGCTCCGTTATTCTTTTCTAAATTCTTAACCTTGTCGATTTCCAAGCCCAAATATTGCATATCTTCGCAAATTGCTTCGCGAACACAAGGCGTATTTTCGCCGACGCCTGCGGTGAAAACGATACAGTCGACGCCGTTCATCGCCGCCGCATATGCGCCCACGTATTTTTTGCAGGAATACGCGAACATATCCAAGGCAAGCTGCGCTTGTTTATTTCCTTTATCCGCAGCCGCCGTCAAATCACGGAAATCGCTGGAAACGCCGGAAATACCCGCTACGCCGCACTTTTTATTCAGATAAGTCATTACTTCGGAAATCGATAAGTTTTCTTTCTTTGCGATATATTCCGCCGCCGCACAGTCGATATCCCCGCTGCGCGTACCCATCGGCACGCCTGCAAGCGGCGTAAAGCCCATAGACGTATCTATGCTCTTGCCGCCCTTAACCGCCGTAATGGACGAGCCGTTTCCTAAGTGACAGGTTACGATTTTTAAATCCGCAGGGTCTTTGCCCAAATATTTCGCGGCTTCCTGCGAAACGAACTTATGGCTTGTGCCGTGGAAACCGTAACGGCGAATGGAATACTTTTTATACGTATCGTAGTCAATAGCGTACATATACGCGTAATCGGGCATTGTGAAATGGAAACCCGTATCGAACACCAACGCCATCGGCGTATCGGGCATAGCGGCTTTGCAAGCCTTTACGCCAACAAGCGCCGCGGGATTATGTAAAGGCGCAAGGTCGCACAGGGCTTCAAGCTTAGCGATGCTCTCGTCGTTGACGAGTGCAGGCCGTTTGAATACTTCCCCCGAAGCCACGGCGCGATGCCCCACCGCGTCGATATCGGACATAGACGAAATTACGCCGATTTCCTCATCCGTTAAGGCGTTTAAAACCAGAGAAACGGCAACCGTATGGTCGGGCATCGGTTGCGAAATCACCGTTTCCTTACCCTTTGCCTTATGCGTGAGTTTAGAACCGTCAATACCGATGCGTTCGCAAGTACCTTTGGCAATGACGCCTTCCGTTTCCATATCAATCAGCTGATATTTTAACGAAGAACTACCTGAGTTGATAACCAAAACCTTCATTTTATCACCTGCTTAAAGTTGCGTTTGTAATACGGTGATTGCAATCGCCGCTACGATATCCGCAGGCTTGCAGCCTCTGGAAAGGTCGTTTAAAGGCTTTGCAAAGCCCTGACAAATAGGGCCGACTGCCATAAATCCGCCAAGACGTTCCGCAATTTTGTAACCGATATTTCCCGCCTGCAAATCGGGAAAGATAAAGACGTTGGCTTGTCCTGCCACGTCGGAATCGGGCGCTTTCAACTGCGCAACCGACGGAACGATTGCCGCGTCGAACTGCAATTCGCCGTCGAGTTTGAGCTCGGGCGCTTTTTCCTTAGCAATTTTGACCGCTTCCGCTACCATAGAAACGTTGTCGTGCTTCGCGCTCCCCTTTGTAGAGAAGGAAAGCATTGCCACCTTCGGGTCGATACCCGCAATCGCTTTTGCGGAGTTTGCCGTTGCGATAGCGCAATCCGCCAAGCCTTCGCTGGTGTAGGTAGGATTGAGCCCGCAGTCAGCAAAAATCACCAAGCCGTCGGGACAATATTCATTTCCCTGCGGAGGACAAATCATTAAGTTGAAGCTGGAAACCGAAGAAACGCCCTTTGCCGTTTTAATGATTTGAAGACCGGGACGAAGGGTGTTTGCCGTAGAATGACAAGCGCCGGATACCAAGCCGTCCACATCCCCCATTTTTAACATCATCGCGCCAAAATACGTGCCGTCCGTCAAAAGCTTTGCCGCCTGTTCGGGCGTCATACCCTTAGACGCGCGAAGCTCGCAAAGCTTTGCGTTATACGCAGGCAGCTTATCGGACGTAAGCGGATTGACAATAGTTACCCCCGTCAAATCCACGTCGGGGTTTGCCGCTTTAATTTCCGCTTCGTTACCAAGCAAAACGATTTTCGCAACCCCTTCTTTGGTCGCGTCAGCCGCTGCTTGTACAACACGTTTGTCCTCGCCTTCGCAAAGAACGATAGTTTTTTGCAAGGCTTTTGCTTTTACTTTAATTTCGTCAAGAATATTTCTCATAATATAGCTCCTTGAAACGCTTTATTTATTTTTACTTTTCGTGTATAATAGGAATGGTAAGGCACTTTTGCCCTACTAATAAATTATACCACACAAATCTTGTAAAGTAAAGGGAATAAAAAATAAAAATGAAAATTTGTGCAATTATTTGCGAGTACAACCCCTTTCATAATGGACATTTGCACCATATCCAAGAAGCCAAACGGCTTTCAAACGCGGACTTTATTTTATGCTTGATGAGCGGAAACTTCGTGCAACGCGGCGAAGCGGCAATTTCGGATAAATACACCCGCGCTCGGCACGCCGTTTTGGCTGGCGCGGATATCGTAATGGAGTTGCCGACCATTTACGCTACTTCAAATGCGGAGTTCTTTGCCAAAGGCGCAATACAACTGCTTTCGTCTATTCCGTCCGTCACCACCCTTTGCTTTGGCGCGGAATGTGCGGATAAGCAAGCCTTTTTACAAGCGGCAGCCCTTTTAAACGACGAGCCTGCAAGCGTTTCCGCCGCAATAAAACAAGCGACGAATACCGGCGTAAGCTACGCCAAAGCCCGTGCGGAAGCGTGGAAAGAACTGCTACCCCGCGATTTGATGTCTTCCCCGAACAACATCTTAGGTATTGAATATACGCGCGCCATACTTGCAAGAACTGCAAAAATAGATATTTTACCCATTCCACGCCTTGGAAACGAATATAATTCCGAAACGCTAAATGGTAGCTATGCTTCGGCCACTGCTATTCGTAAAGCCGTACAGGACGGTGTTTCCATTGAAAAACACGTACCTGCATACGTACAAAACGACTTAATTGCAGCGGAAAACGATAGGTTGGAAATGCTGGAAAAATACGCTTTATTGCAAAATGAAGCGCAGGAAATCGCCAAGGTTTGCGATTGCACGGAAGGCTTGGAAAACGCATTAAAAAAGGCGGCAGCCAAGCCTGCACCCCTTGTGGAGCAACTCACATCCGCGCGCTACACGTCTTCTCGTATTCGCCGTATTGCCTTACAAAATCTTTTAGGCATTGAAGAAAACCTCATACGCCGCGCTTTGCAATCTACCCTGTATTTGCGCGTTTTGGCAGTAAAAAACGACCAAAAGCTGCTTTTGAGCGAACTTTCCAAAGCGGAATACCCTATACTGCTGCGCGCGCACGATGAAGACGTCCTGCCAAAAATAGCGTATATCTGCCTGCAAAAAGATCGGTTTGCGGAAAGCGTGTACGGCTTACTTTATCCCCTTTTACAAAAAGAAAAAAATATCTTTCTTTAATTATAAATTTTTTTCAAAACACACCCTAATACGCTTGCTTTTTTCTTTTTTATTCAGTATAATGAATAAGCTGTTCAATGAACAAGCGCTTGCTACTGTGGCTCAGTCGGTAGAGCAGCTGATTCGTAATCAGCAGGTCGCCGGTTCAAGTCCGGCCAGTAGCTCCAAAAAAATGCGGTTCGCTTTTGCGGACCGCGTTTTTTATCTCTTTCGTATTCTGGACGGACTTGAGGGTGGGAGCCGTTTTGCGGGAGCAAAACGCTTTGCCTTACGTTTGTTGTCTTACAACGCCTTGTTGGCAAAGGCGGCAATTGCTAATTGCCGAGCGGGGCGCGCCGCTAAAGGCGCAAGTCCGGCCAGTAGCTCCAAAAAAATGCGGTTCGCTTTTGCGGACCGCGTTTTTTATTCCGTAGCTTACCTATCACAATGCAAACGTTTCGCATAATTCTAAATACCCCACCGCCGTCGAACAAAGCAAATATCGCAAATCCCGCGCATAGAGAATGTTTGAATTATAGGCGACAAGCTGTTCTGAAAGCCTTTTACAAAGTTTTGAAAATGCAGCAAACGTTTTTTTATACGATTTGGATAAGGCCTTCAGCTGGTTTTGTGCAGGAAGCAAAATGCGTTTTATCCTTTCCTGTGGAATCCCTTTTTCTAAATGACTAGCACAAGCGGCAAATACCTGCGCATATTCCTTTAAACAATTCAATGCGGATAGGTAAATATTTTCTTTTTTTCTATCCGCGCCTTTGAAAAATAGGCAGTCTATAAATATCGGTAATAACTGTGCCGCCTTGCCGCTTTCGGATAAAGCCGCTTGCACCGCCAAGCCGTCCTCTTCCTTTAAGTATACGGAAAATACCGCATATCCCTTTCCGTCACAGCTCAATAAATATCCCGCGCCACCTTCCAGCTTTACAAACTCCGCACCCGCTTCCACGTGCGTTTCTTCCGAAACCAAGAAATAAAATGCCGTACGTACGTCTACAACGCGGGTTTGCGAAAGCATTACACTGTACAGCATAACGAAAACCGTAAATAGAACGGAAAGTCCCCAAGCGACATAACACATCCCTTTTTTACGTAAAAAAAACGTCGACATACCTTATTGTATGCGACGTTTTTTAAAATAATCAATGCAAATATAAAACACACGAGCCAGTCTTTAACGTTCTTTTTACGTCTATCACTCTTTGATTTGCCGAACCGCGGAACTTTAAACGAATATCTTTCAGCTCTTCCACGAACGGTCCGTCCACCAACACGTCAAAAAGACGGATAAGCTCCTTGGTATAAAAAGTATTTTTGTGCTTTTCTTTTAAATCACCGCTTTCTTCATCCAAAACAAAGCCCGTATAACACCAAATGCTTTTTGTTGGATATTTTTCACGCACCTTTTTCAGAAAAGGAAACAAGGCTTCTTGATTTTGGGGTTCTAACGGTTCGCCGCCCAACAAGGACAGCCCCGCAATATAATCGGAATTGAGTTCTTGTAAAATTTTTTCTTGAATTTCCGCGTCAAACGGTGAACCGTAAGCAAAATCCCAAGCGACTTCGTTGAAACAGTTTTTGCAACGGTGCGTACACCCCGAAACAAACAAGGAAATACGAACGCCTTCGCCGTTGGCGATATCCGTCCATTTAATCGTAGCGTAATTCATAGCTTACAAATGCAATACTCTATCTTTGATTTCTTGCGTTCTACCTTGATTCCAGTATTGCGTACCAATGTAGCCGCAGGTACGTCTTGCAACGTTCATTTTGGCTTGGTCACGGTTGTGGCAATGCGGACATTCCCAAACAAGCTTACCTGCTTCATCCGTTTGAATTTGGATTTCCCCATCGTAACCGCAGACTTGGCAATAATCGCTCTTGGTGTTCAATTCCGCATACATAATGTTCTCGTAAATAAATTTCATTACGGAAAGTACCGCGGGAATATTGTCTTGCATATTAGGAACTTCCACGTAAGAAATCGCGCCGCCGGGAGAAAGTTGCTGGAATTCGCTTTCAAATTTCAACTTCGTAAACGCGTCGATTTCTTCGGTTACGTGCACGTGATAGCTGTTGGTAATATAGCTCTTATCCGTAACGCCGGGAATGATACCGAAACGCTTTTGCAGGCACTTAGAGAACTTATACGTGGTGCTTTCGAGCGGTGTGCCATAAAGGGAGAAATCAATATTTTCTTTTGCTTTCCATTCCTTACACTTATCGTTCATACGCTTCATCACCGCAAGCGCAAACGGCTTAGCTTCTTCGTCGGTGTGAGACTTGCCCGTCATATGCTTAACGCATTCATACAAGCCGGCATAGCCTAAGGAAATGGTAGAATAGCCGCCGAACAAAAGCTTATCGATGGTTTCGCCCTTTTCCAAACGAGCCAACGCACCGTATTGCCACAAGATAGGCGCGGCGTCGGAATACGTGCCAAGCAAACGGTTATGCCTTTGCATCAGCGCACGATAGCAAAGATCCAAACGCTCGTCAAAAATCTCCCAGAACTTCGCTTCATCTCTCCCCGAAGACAAGGCAACGTCTACAAGGTTGATGGTAACGACGCCTTGGTTAAATCTGCCGTAATACTTAGGCTTGCCGTTTTCGTCCACGTAAGGCGTAAGGAAGCTTCTACAACCCATACAAGTATAGCAATGCCCTTCGCCGTTTTTATCCACTTTGAATTCCAGCATCTTTTTTTCGGATATATAGTCGGGAACCATACGTTTCGCCGTACATTTCGCCGCCAGCTCCGTAAGATACCAGTATTTTTGGTCTTCGCTGATATTATCGGGTTCCAGCACGTAAATAAGCTTGGGGAAGGCAGGCGTAATCCAAACGCCGGACTCGTTTTTTACCCCCTTAATTCTCTGCTTTAACGTTTCTTCAATAATCAACGCCAAATCGGCTTTTTCTTGTTCGTTGCGCGCTTCGTTTAAATACATAAATACGGTAACGAAAGGCGCTTGACCGTTGGTAGTCAGCAAGGTAACGACCTGATATTGAATGGTTTGAATACCCCTACGAATTTCGTCTAAAAGACGCTTTTCCGCAATACGGTTGATATGTTCTTCATCGCGGATACCCAAAACAGACAATTCTTCCGCCACTTCCAAACGGATTTTTTTACGGCTGATATCTACGAACGGCGCAAGATGGGTAAGCGAAATACTTTGCCCGCCATATTGGTTGGAAGCAACCTGCGCGATGATTTGCGTAGCGATATTGCAAGCCGTGGAAAAGCTATGCGGTTTTTCAATGAGCGTACCGGAAATAACCGTTCCGTTTTGCAGCATATCTTCCAAATTCACAAGGTCGCAATTGTGCATATGCTGTGCAAAATAATCGGCGTCGTGGAAATGGATTAAGCCCTGATCGTGCGCGGCAACAATGTCTTCGGGCAACAAGATACGGCGGGTAAGGTCCTTGGAAACTTCCCCTGCCATATAGTCGCGTTGCACGCTGTTTACCGTGGGGTTTTTGTTGGAATTTTCCTGTTTAACTTCTTCGTTATTACATTCGATAAGCGTCAAAATTTGCGCGTCCGTCGTATTGGATTTTCTAACCAACGCACGCGTATAACGATACGTAATATACTTGCGCGCAAGCGGGAAGCACAAGCTTGCCATCAAGCGGTTTTCCACCATATCTTGAATTTCTTCTACGTGCGGCGCTCTACCCAAGTTGGCGCATTCCTCCGTAACAACGTCCACAATCGCGTTCAACGCCCCTTCGGAGATGCGATCTCTTTCAGGCACTTCGCGATTTGCCTTACGCAACGCCGACGCAATTTTCTCTTTATCAAATACGACTTCTTGTCCGCTTCTTTTAATAATCTTCATATCTTTCATTCTTCCGTACACCCCAAACGCTTCTTTTTTTCTCTTTATCGTATACAATATCTTGTGTCTAAAAATGTTTTTTTAACACAACATATTGTGTGCTGATGAAATCGTGCCTTATTATTATACCATATCTTGTGGTAAAGTCAAGTTTATGAACACTAAATATGGTATAGAAAAAACTTATAGGCAAAAAACTTTTTCGGGGGATTTTGGCTTGATTTATAAGCGTTTTTTCGATTTTAAATTTTTTTTGTTATAGAAAAATAATATACTTTAATATTTTTTCACAAAAAAAGGCGGTTTTTACCGCCTTTTTAAAGATTTTTTTTATTTTCGCGCTTTACGCAAAATTCCAATAAGTTCTTCACGGGAAGCTGCCTGTTCAAGTACGGCAAGCACCCCTGCTTCGCCAAACGGAGATAGGTTTGCCCGTCTTAAAGAAGTAATCGTTTCCGGCAATCCCATATCCTCGTCATCGTATTTTACGCAGACGGAATCGGTTGCTATCGCAGGAAATATTCCTTTTGCCGCCAATTCGTTTTTTAATCGAATTTCAAGGTTGCTGATTGCGGAAAGCTCCGCGCAAATCACGTCGTCCGCAGGATTCCCCGTTTCATTGGATACTGCCCCGAAGATGGTAAGCGAGCCGCCCTTATCCAAGCACCGCGCCGCGCCAAAATATCTTTTAAGATAATGTACGGTTTTGGCTTCCAAGCCGCAAGAAAGCATTTTTCCGCCCGACGAGTCTTCCGTTTCGTTGTACGCACGAGCCAAGGCATTAAAGGAATCCACGAACAAAAGCACGTCTTGACCGCATTCCGCCAAGCATTTTGCACGCTTTAAGAGATAATCGGCAACCAGCACTTGGCGCTCAGGCTCGTCCTCGTACGTAGAGTAAATCAAGGCGTCCTTATCAATCAGTTTACGAAAACGCCCTATCGTTTCCGGTAATTGATCTACAAGCAAAACAAAGGTCTTTAATCCGGCGTTTAACGCCGTGATCGCCGGCGCGATTTTTTCAATGAATTTGCTTTTCCCGGCTTTGGGCGACGATATCAATAAACCGCGCTGCCCCCTTTCAAAGGGTACGACAAAATCCATATATTTTGCCGCGATGGACGTATACTGCTGCCCGTCGTAAACGTTTATCTTGCGAAACGGATAACATACTTCCGCGTTTTCAAAGCATTGTTTGCGCTTAAAATCATCCGCCTTTTCCCCGTTGATTTCGGTAATTTTGGTAACGACGTAGATTTCGTTCTGCTTCTTAATATAGCAGGTAACTACGTCTCCTTCTTTGAGTTCGTAATGATGAATAAACTCAACGGCAAGCAATACTTTTTCGCCATCTTCCGCATAGTTTAAAGGCAACAATAAAGATAATCCGTTGTAAGTAGCCAACTGTCCACAGTACGTACTGTCGGTTTCCGTTTGGTCTGACGTGCGGGGCTGAGAATCGTTTACAACGAATTTCAGCGGATGCTTTTTAAATTCCGCAATCATCTCTTTATAGTCGAAATCCAAACGGCCGTAACCAGTCCCCTTTAAGATGTCTTCCCCGATGCCGTAACGGAACTTTAAATCTTCAACCGCCTGTATCAGCTTGATATCCGTTCTATCATCCAGCACGGGAGCACCCCTGCCGCTGCGTTCCTGTGCGGGAATTTCTTCCAAAAGAACAGCAACGATGTCCGCGATCAGCTCCCCTTTCTTTTTAGACGTGGGACTTGCCACCCCAACCAATCTGCCGTAAGAGCGCAAGCTTGCAAGCGATTGCAGAGATAAAAATTCCCTACATTTAAATTCAAATTCTTTTCTTTGGTTATCACTCATATTTTTGTCGCTCCAAATGATAAATACGCAAGGTTTTCGGCAAGCTTTCTTTTTGAAGCTCTATTTCGCCGCAATTCACTTGTGTGATAATATCTTGCGGATATCGAGATAAAAAAGCACTTACTCCGTCTATATCTATTGTTCCGTCCACGGGTTTGAAATGCATCGGAATCACAATTTTAGGCGCGATAAAGTCCACGTATTCTTTGGCTTGCGCCGCGTCGATGGTATACGTGCCCCCGATAGGCAATAAGAGCACGTCCACTTTTCCGATTTTTTCAAGCAAAGCCTTAGATACTGGCTCGCCCAAATCTCCAAAGTGACAAACGGAAACTTCGTCGATTTGCAATTTAAAAATCACGTTGCCGCCACGCAACGCGCCGCCGCGTGGATCGTGATAGCTATTTATACCGATGATTTCAAATTGCTTGATCTGATGCCGACCTGCCGTAGAAATCACGCAGTCCGTTTGTATAGCTTGGGTATAATTATGGTCGAAATGAGAATGGCTAACGGTTACCACGTCCGCAAACAAGCCTTTGGGCAGCTCGTAGCCTACCTTGGTATACGGATCGGTGACGATAGCCGTGCCGTTTGCGGAACGCAACTGAAAACACGAATGACCTAAATACTTGATTTTCATACTTTTAATCCCGCGCGTTCACTTTTGCGTCTACGTAAAGGTCCATTTCCTGTACGCCGTCGCCAAGTAAAATATCATATCTTAATCTTGCTTTCAAGCCGTCGCCAAAGTAATCAAAAAGGATTTGGTGGGTACGAATTTCCAGCTCTCCAACGTTGTCGCTGATGGCAATTTCCCCTACCGTTTGTTCGCCTTCGACCAGCGCAATACGCAAACCGTAATCCCCGTCTCTATCAATCCACGCTTTTCCGTCGTGGAAAATCAAGTGGATAATAGCGGGGTCTTCACGGTAGCAAAGCTTAATTTTATCCCCAAAGGTTTCTAATCTTCCTTCCACCGAAAAAAGATTTTCATTGCCGTCCACTATCGATTTTAACGTGAGCTTGCACTTTTTTATCATAAAACCGTTTTCCCCTTCGACATTTTTCGACAATAGTATATCAAATATTGAACAAAATGTAAACCCTTAATTGCATTTTTTTCAAAAATAATCAAAAAATTGACTTTCGGGCGTTATTTTCGCTTATATTTTATCGTTTCACGGATAATTCTGCCCTCTTTTAAAACGTCTTTTAAAGCATTTTCATCCGCGGAAGCAAGCGCGTCTTTATATTTTTCTAAGTTGGCAATGAGCGTTTCCAGCTCGCAAAGCGTATATTCACGGTTGAACATATACAACTGCGACCACATTTCTTCGTCAACGCCCGCAATACGCGTCATATCCTGAAAACTGCCGCCCGTAAAGCCGTCGCAATCTTTTACTTGCGGACTTTTCACGTACGCGTTGGATACAATATGCGCAAGCTGCGACGTCAAGGCGATTTTTTTATCGTGTTCCTCCGCCGTACATTCCACAACCTTCCCAAAACGCATTGCTTTGGCGTATTCTTTTACTTCTGCAACGGCGGCAGGCTGCGTGGTTTCCGCCAAGATAACGACCAAATTTGCCATATTGAAAAGCTCCGACGACGCGGAATGAATACCCGACGTTTCCTTACCTGCCATCGGGTGCAAGCCCACGTAACGATAATTGCGCGGCTTTTGATAGACCACTTTTTCCATTTCCCTTTTTACGCCGCAAATATCGCAAACGAGCGCATCGTCTTTGAACATATAATCGTTTAAGATGTTTGCTGTTGCGCGTGGCGGGGTAGCAATAAATACGACGTCGTATGCGGAAACGTCTTCCGCCTTCCCGCAAATATATCCTTTATTTAAAGCAAAAGCAAGGTTTTCTTGTGAGATATCCGCCCCATCCACGACGTAGCCCGCCTTTGTTAAAGCCGCGCAAATAGAACCGCCTATAATACCCAACCCGATTACCGCTATTTTCTTCATTGGTTGCCCCCAAACGTTAATTTTCTATTTATTTTAACACATTTATTTAAAAAATTCAACCGTATTTCAAAAAATATTACGCCACATAAAAAAAGGAGCTTTTACGCAGCCCCTTTTTTGATTACTTTTCTTTCTTTATGTATTTTGCCCGCGTAGCGATGCCGCCGCGGATATGCCGTTCGCTTAGATTGAGATTTAATATCTCTCGTACCCGTTCAAACAAATCCGCATTGATATATTTCAAGCGTTCGGATACGTCTTTATGCACCGTTGATTTGCTGATAGAAAAGTGCGCGGAACACGCCCGAACAGTACAACCTGTTTCCACGATATATTCCGCGCATTTTAAAACTCTTTCTTCAATATAATTCCACAAAATCCCGACCCCCCGTAATTGGTTACGAAATATAATATGTCGGTTTTTCGTTGATTATAACTGATTTTATCCGTTTACTCCCCTTTTTTGTACGGCATAGGGAATACCGCTTTGATGGAATCTTCCGCGTAGCGTGCCACCTTCTTTGCCTTGGAGCTTTGCATTAAGATAAACACGTCTTCGCTAGACAGCTCGGATACCGCGTTTGTTTTTTCCACGACGGCAAGCATATACGGCGTGGTAACGTAGCTAGCGGAAAGCACGCTTGCTCCATCTCGCAAGCCGACGATAATCGCGCCTTTCCTGTACCGCTTGGACGGCTCTATCAGCGAAGAAATAACGCGTTTAAACTTCCCTTCGTCGGTGGCGATGATAATTTCGCCTTCGCCGTTGATTTGCGTCATTAACACCACTTCGTCGTCATCGCGGAGCATAATACCGCGCACGCCTGCGGCTACCCTACCCTGCGTAGGAATATCGTCCTTTAACGCATTCAGGCAAATCCCGCCCTTGGTAACAATGATGATTGTGTCTTCTTCGCTCGTTTCCGCTTCAACGGTAAGCAATTCGTCGTCTTCGTTAAGCTTCACCGCTTGGAAACAATCCCTGCGCTGTTCATATTCCGCCCATTCCGTCTTCTTTATCATACCCTTTTTGGTAAAGAACATCAAATTCCCATAGGGCATATGCTCGCCGATTTCAAAAAGCGCAACGACGCGTTCTCCGTCTTCCGCGTCCTTAGAAAGCTCTTTCAAGCTTGCGCCGCCGTCGGAAAGCTTGCAATCCAGCTTTGGATCGGATATATCCAACTTATGACAGTTTCCGTAATTCGTAAACGCAAAAATACGTTTATCCGTCACTGTTTTCAACAAATGCCGCGCGATAATTTGCGGTTTAAACTTACCGTCGATAGGTTTTTCCAAACCTTCAACCTGCTTACCCGTGAGCACTTTAAACTTATCGTCCGCCGTATATACAAGCGTACAAGGAACGCCGGGCTTCTTTTCCGCAGACGTAGCAATCTCCCCATCCGCTTCTTCACGAGTGAATACCAAGCGGGATTTTCTAGGCGAAGGATAAGCGTTTTTGATTTCGGTGATTTCTTCTTTGACGACCTGCAGCTGCAAATCGCCGCTCTTAGAAATCGCCGTCAGCTTTTTAATCAGCTTTTTCAGCTCTTTCAGTTCTTCTTCCAGCTTATAAATTTCCAGTTTGGTCAAACGAGCCAAGCGCAAATCCAAAATCGCCTGCGCTTGCGCTTCGGAAATTTCAAAGCGCGCCATCAATTTACTTCTTGCGTCCGAAGTGCTTTCCGATTTTTTAATAATGGCGATAACCTCGTCGATGTTTTGCACCGCGATAATCAGCCCTTCCAAAATATGGCAACGCTGCTGCGCTTGCTTTAAATCGAAAATCGTTCTGCGCTTGATGACTTGCTGCTGATATTTTACGTAGTGACGGATAATATCCATCAAGCCAAGCTGTTGGGGTTTTCCGTCCGCAATCACAACCATATTGATACCGAACGTCACTTCTAAATCGGTATACTTATACAAGCATTTCAAAATTGCGTCTACGTCCGCGTCTTTCTTCACGCGAATGACTGCGCGCATACCCGTGCGGTCAGATTCGTCGGCGACGAAATCCAAGCCTGCGAGTTCTTCCTTCTTTTCTTCGCGCAAATCCACGACTTTACGAAGAAGCTGCGCTTTGTTGACCTGATACGGCAGCTCCGTAATGATAAGATTGGTTTTGCCGTTATCCGTTTTTTCCGCGGTAATCTTGGCGCGAAGGGTAATTTTACCCCGCCCCGTTTTATAGGCTTGAATCAATTCGTTGGCGATAATAATCCCACCCGTAGGGAAGTCGGGCGAAGGGATATATTCCATCATTTCTTCCAAGGAAATGGCAGGATTATCAATGTACGCTACCACGCCGTTGATAACTTCTTCTAAGTTGTGCGTAGGGATATTCGTAGCCAAACCGACGGCAATACCCGAAGCGCCGTTGACCAAAAGGTTGGGAAAACGCCCGGGGAGAACGTCAGGCTCCTTTAAGCTATCGTCAAAGTTCAAGGAAAAGCTGACCGTTTCCTTGTCGATATCGCGCAAAAGCTCCAAAGCAAGGGGTTCCATTCTCGCTTCCGTGTAACGCATAGCCGCCGCAGGGCCGCCGTCCACCGAACCGAAGTTGCCGTGGCCGTTGACAAGGGTTTTTCCCATATTGAATTGCTGTGCCATACGCACCATCGCGTCGTAGACCGAGCTGTCGCCGTGGGGATGGAATTTACCCATACAGTCCCCGACGATACGCGCACTCTTTTTATGCGGTTTATCGGGCGTGAGCCCCATTTCGCTCATTGTGTACAAGATACGCCTTTGTACGGGCTTTAAGCCGTCCTCTACGCGGGGCAACGCACGGTCTAAAATAACAAACTCCGCGTAAGGCAACATTGACGAATGGAGAACTTTTTCTAAGGGTTCAACGTATAATTGTCCGGTAGGCTCGATGATTTCCGGTTCTTTTTTACTTTTCGCCATTTACGTCCTCCTGCTTGTCCTTTTTCTCGATTTTTTCCATAAAGGTATCGCGCTTGTTAAAGTTTGCGTACTTTGCAAGGAATTCCTTTCTGCCTTCTACCTTGTCGCCCATCAAGGTCGTAATCATACGCTCTGCTTTTGCCGCGTCTTCTACGGTTACTTGAATTAGATTTCTCGTGGCGGGATTCATCGTGGTTTCCCAAAGCTGTTCCGCGCTCATTTCGCCAAGACCTTTATAACGTTGCAGCTGATAGCCTTTTCCGATTTTTTCAATCTTTTCATTGAGTTCGTTGTCGTCGTAGGCATATTCTACCTTGTCGCCCTTATACACCTTATACAAGGGCGGCATACCGATATACACGTGTCCACCGTTGACGAGCGGACGCATATAGCGGAAGAAGAAGGTCAGCAAAATACAGCGGATGTGCATACCGTCTTGGTCGGCATCCGAAAGAATGATGACTTTATGATAATTGATTTTATCTATTTTGAAATCAGGGTCGATGCCTGCGCCGATTGCGCTGATCATCGTACGGATTTCTTCGTTTTCAAGGATTTGCCCAAGCTTTTTCTTCTCTACGTTGAGCGGCTTGCCGCGCAAAGGCAAAATGGATTGATACTGTCTTACGCGCGCTTGCTTTGCCGTACCGCCTGCCGAATCCCCTTCGACGATGAACATTTCGTTAAGCTCGGGCTTCTTCCCAGAACAAGCCGCCAGCTTGCCGATAAGGGTCAAGCCGTCGATACTGTTCTTCGCGCGGGCATTTTCCTTGGCGGTTTTCGCCGCAAGACGGGATTTTGCCGCGCCTTGCGCCTTTTTGATGATTTCTTCCATCGTCTTTTTGTAGCCGCGTACGTTTTGTAAGGCGTTCAAGCCTTCGATGACCGTACCTTCGACCGCAGGACGAGCTTCCGTGTTGCCGAGCTTGGTTTTCGTTTGCCCTTCAAATTGCACTTCCGTCATTTTTATAGACAAAACTGCCGTCAAGCCTTCGCAAAAATCATCGCCTTGGAAATTGTTATCCTTCTCTTTCAAGAAACCGTTGCTTCTTGCGTATTCGTTCAACACTCTCGTCAAACCCGATTTAAAGCCGATTTCGTGATAGCCGCCTTCGGGAGTGGGGATATTGTTGACGAACGAGAATATTCTTTGCGAATAATCCGCGGTGTGCTGCAAGGAAAACTCTACTTGAATATTATTTTTTACAGCCTTATAATAAACGGGTTGAGAATATAAGCTCTTTTTCCCTTCGTTGATACTCTTTACGAAATCGGAAATACCGCCGTCGAATTTAAAGGTGACGCGGTAAGGTTCGCTTTCGAGCGCAAGCTCGTCAAGCTCCCCAAACAAGGACTGCTGTCCCATTGCAAATAAATCTTCTTCGATTGCGCCTTCCGTTTCGATCTCCGCCGAATCCTTATCGCCGTCTTCCGCAGGTTCTTCGTCCGCGCCGAACAGCATTTTTGCGCGACGCGCTTCCGCCATCGTCGTACGTTCGTCAATCAGGGTGATTTCAATCCCCCTATTTAAGAACGCGAGTTCACGCAGGCGTTCTTCCACCGTTTCCAAATCGAAGCTCGTTTCCGAAAAAACAGTTGCGTCGGGCTTAAAACGAATGGTCGAGCCCTTGCGGTTGGTGGAAATACCCGTATCTTCCAAAGGTCCGTCGGGAAGCCCCGATTCCACCTTTTTCTTGCGCGCGTTATATTTTGAATGGAAGCTCATCTTATAGATGCGCTTATTTCTGCAAACTTCCACGGTGAGCCATTCGGAAAGCGCGTTGGTTACCGAAGCGCCGACGCCGTGCAAGCCACCCGAATATTCGTAGTTGCCTTGGCCAAACTTCCCGCCTGCGTGCAGCTTTGTAAAGACGAGCTGAACGCCCGAAACCTTTTCTTTCGGGTGAATATCGGTGGGAATCCCTCTGCCGTTATCTTCTACGGAAGCGCTACCGTCGCTATGCAAAGTGACCTTCACCTTGCTGGCGTAACCGTTTGCCGCTTCGTCGATTGCATTATCGACGATTTCCCAAAGAATATGGTGTAAGCCTTTGATGCCCGTAGAACCGATATACATACCTGGGCGCATACGAACGGCGTCTAAGCCTTCTAAAACTTCCAAATTTTTGGCGCTATATTCCGCGCCTACTTGTTCTTTTTCCTTTTTTCCTGCCATTTTTCCTTAACCTTTTATGGGTTTGTAAAATATGCCATAATATGCCATTTTATGGTTATTATAACACCTTTCGCCTTTTTTTTCAAACGTTTGCACGAAAAATTTTATATTTTCTTTTATCCGTTATAAAAAATGCGAGAATTTTTTCATCCCTCGGCGATAATTCCCAGCTCGTTTAAAGCGCGTGTATAAGCAATATATTTTTCACTATCGCTCATTCCCTTTTCCACAACGACGACGGAAGTAAATTCCAAGCCCTTACTCTCGTAAACGCTCATCACGTTGATTTTTCCGCGAGAGATTTTGCCCTTTACACCCACATCGTTATATGTTTTTCGAGTATATTCCGCCTTAACGCTTTCGCTGCATATCACCGCTTTCAAGCCCTTTTTTTCTTTAAAAAAACCGCTGATTCCTTTGGGCGAAAGCTTGGTTACGCTTGGTCCGTCATATCCGATGGATTGCATATTCAAGCCCAAAGTAGACGAAACAAAATCGACGATTTGGTTGGTATTACGATAGTTTTGATTTAAATGATAAATTTCAAAGCCCGTAAAATCTTCCCAACACTTTACCCCGCGCCAGGGCGTAACGTTTTGCTCTACATCGCCGAACACGTTAAAAGAAGAATTTGTATTGATTTTGCGCAATAATTCGTATTCGCATACGGAAATATCCTGCCCTTCGTCCACGAAAACGTAAGGATAAACGGGCGAAAGCCTATCGCTGATTCCCGCGCAAATTACGCAGAGCGCGTACGCGTCGGAGCGGTACATTTTTTTAGACGTCATTCCGTATTTCGCTTTATATTTTTTTACGGTTTCCCGATAAAAATAACGAATGATATCCACGAAGCTTTCCCCACCGCCGATATCGGAAAAATTCTTTTCCCCACGAAGGAAGGTGTAAAACTCCGCAAAAGCGATACTACTTTCCCCTATATCGAATACTTTATCTTTTACCTTTTGCGTTTCTTTCAGCAGTTCTTCACGGCGGGCAATTCTATCCGCATACAAATACACGTCCACTCCGCCGATTTTTTGTTTGAAACGCTTTAAATCTACGATTTCTTTTTCCAGCGCAATGGAAAGCTCGTTTAAATCTTCCATCGCCGACGAAACAATCTGCTCGGTATTTCGCGCTACGAAAGACGCGCTTTTATAAAAGGAAAGTAATTGCCGATAAAAATATTCGGGCGATTTTGCGTTTTCGCTTTTTAGGGTACCGCTTAAAAAGTCGTCGACGTCTAAAACGCAATTCATCAGCTCGCGGAAAGGCTTTGTGTAATATAAGCCGCCTTCCTTTCGTTCCTTAATTTCCCCCAAAACGCAACGGCGAACGCGCATAGAAGCGTTTTTAATCCCTTCGTAATCGAGAATTTGCCGCTTGCAATTATCAATGATTTCTGCAATAAAATCTTGGCATTCCACCCCCGTGAACAAGCCGTACAAATTGTCGTAAACCTTGTTTTGCTTTTTGCGAACGTCCTGCACGAACTGCGGGGAATACACGTAAGCAAGATAGCTTTCCGCTTCTTTTTGCGATAAATCTATCTTGTTTTCCACGTCCACCTTTTCATTTTTGAGCACCTGTAAAAAATACTGATAAATGGTAAGCGTTTTTACGCGTTCCAAATCCAAAATTGCCGCCAACTCGTCAATGAATGCATTAAAGGAATTGCTGGGCGTTATCACGAGTACGTCGCGGGGGGAAATGTCTTCGTTATTATACATCAAATAGCTTAAACGATGCAGCATAACCATCGTTTTGCCGCTACCCGCGCAGCCCTGCAATACGAAATTTCCCTTTTCGGGACGAGTGATAATTTCGTATTGCTTTTCTTGAATGGTTTCGATAATATCCTTAACCGAGCTTTCCTGCTTTCGGTTTTTGATAATTTCACGCAGGAACGGGTCTAAAATATTTTCTTCGTCACGGTCGGCAATTTCTTCGGGAGAAAGGTAATCCTTTAAGGAAAGATATTCGTTTTTAAAATCCAACACCTTACCGCTTTTCGTGCGGATTGCACGGCGCAAAATCGTTTTGTATTCGTACTCCCCAAAGGTGAACGCGGAACAGCTTTTTTGGTAATATCTTCTTGCTACGGGCGTGCGCCAATCCAAAATTTCCAGCCTGACGTCCCCTTTTTTGCCAATATAATAGCTGTTATAGCCTTCCTTGTTATCGATTAAATCCATTCTTGCAAAATACGGCTCTTCAAAGAACGGACGATAGGCTTCTATTTTTTCTCGGTGTGTTTCGATTGTTGCAAGCAATTCCTTGATTTTACGGTAATTTTCCGCGCTGACGCCTTCTTTTTCTAACTGCGCAATTTCCGCTTTAATATTCTTAATTGCGTTTTTATGCGTGCGAATACGAGCGACGCGCAGCATTTGCATCACCGCCGTAATGTGCTGGTCTTCATACTCTCGCTGTAAATCTTCGTCTAAAAGCGATAAAAACCAGTCGTGGTCGCCACTCTTTTTTGGGTCGAGCGTCGCAAGCAGTTTTTCGTAAGAGATTTTGTCCGACATAGCCTTTTCTCCAAGATACTATATTTAATAATAACATATCGAAAAGAAAAATGAAAGAGTTTTAACCAAATTTTTTTTAAGAATTTTTCGACGTTCTTCGACAAAAAAGAACCGAGCGGAAAACTCGGTTCTCATTGTTTAGATTTTATTTTACATTTTATCGGGAATACCGATGCCCAAAAGGGTAAATGCATTTTTAAGCGTTTGCAGGGTTGCGTTGGTCAATGCCAAACGGAAATTTTTAACTTCTTCCGTTTCCGCCGCAAGAATTTTGCAGTTAAAATAAAATTTATTGAATTTTTGCGAAACGTCTACGGCGAAACGAGCAATAAAGGAAGGCTCGTATTTATCCGCCGCGTTTTGTACCGTTTCGGGGAAAGCAGACAACGCTTTTACCAGCTCGATTTCTTCCGCTGTGAGTTCGGGAACGGAATAGCTTGCAGGAATACCGCCCTTTTGCACAACGGAATTCGCTCTTGCACAGGTGTACTGCACGTAAACGCTGGTTTCGCCGTCGAAATTCAGCACCTTGTCGTAAGAAAATACGATGTCTTTGATTTTACTGTTATACAGCGCACCGAAAATAACTGCGCCAACGCCGACCTTTTGCGCTACGTCCGCTTTATTTTCCAAATCGGGATTTTTTTCGTCGAGAATGGCATACGCTTTTTCGATACATTTATGAATAACGTCTTCCAAGAAAACGACGTTGCCCTTACGCGTGGACATCGTACCTTCTTCTAAGGAAACCATACCGTACGCAACGTGGACCAAATCCTTTGCCCAGTCCTTGCCCATCAATTCCAAAACCTTAAAGAATTGCTTAAAATGCAGGTTTTGCTGATACGCAACGACGTACAAGCATTTATAGAAATCGTAAGTGGTCTTACGGTAGGTTGCCGCTGCCATGTCGCGGGTAGCGTATAACGAAGTTCCGTCCGATTTCAAAATCATACAGGGCGCCATACCGTAGTTTTCCAGGTCCACGACCTGTGCGCCGCGGCTTTCCACAAGCAAGCCCTTTTCCCGCAATTCGTCCACGATAGGCTGCATTTTATCCGCAAAGAAGCTCTCGCCTGCGTAGGAATCAAAACGGATATCCAGCATATCGTAAATTTTTTGTACGTCCTTTAAGGTCAATTCCTTAAACCAGTGGAAAAGCGCCAAGCATTCTTCGTCGCCTTGCTCGATTGCCTTGAAATATGCACGCGCTTCATCGTCGTATTCGGGATAAAGCTCCGCTTCTTGATGGAATTTCACGTACAACTCGTTCAAGGCGCGGATTCCGCCCTTTTCAATCTCTTCGCGATTGCCCCAACGCTTGTATGCGGAGATGAGTTTACCAAACTGCGTTCCGTAGTCACCCAAATGATTGATACCAACCGCTTTATAGCCTAAATAATTAAAAATACGATACAGCGCGCCGCCCAAAACCGTCGTGGATAAGTGTCCGATATGGAAAGGCTTCGCAATATTGATAGAAGAATAATCGATACATACGGTTTTTCCTTTACCTTCGTCGGAAGCCCCGTAACCATCTTTTTCATTAAGTATTCTATCAAGCGTAGTACGCACAAAATCCCCTTTATTTATCTTGAAATTCAAGTATCCGTTCACCGCCGTCACTTCGCTGATTACTTTGTCAGACACAGGTATTTTGTCTGACATAATACTATGCTGTAAGCTTTCGGCGATTACAACGGGACTCTTGCGTAAAAGCTTAGCAAACTTAAAGCAAGGCAATGCGTAATCCCCCATTTCCGTGTTCGGGGGTAATGCGATTAAATCATACAGTTCTTCCTTGCTGACGCCGTCAATATCAATAAGCTCGGCAATATATTTTTTATAATCCATAAAAAGCACCTATGAAAATTCTTTTCTTTATCTTATATAATATAGCATATTTTTTTAATTTGGGCAAGTATTTTTCCAAATCGGGCGCGTTTAATTTGCTAAAATTTGAATTTTGTATTATAATATAGCAGAAAATTGATTTAAAAAGGAAGAAAATTATGAAACTTGGTGTTGTAGGACTTCCCAACGTAGGGAAATCCACCCTTTTCAATGCTATCACGCACGCAGGCGCGGAATGCGCAAACTACCCCTTTTGTACGATTGAACCGAACGTAGGCGTAGTTGCCGTGCCCGATGAAAGATTAGATAAGCTTGCAGCCTTATATAACAGCAAAAAAATCACGCCCGCCGTTATTGAATTCGTAGATATCGCAGGTCTTGTGAAAGGCGCGTCCCGCGGCGAAGGCTTGGGCAATAAATTCCTTTCGCATATCCGTGAAGTAGACGCCATCGTACACGTCGTCCGTTGCTTTGAAGATACGAATATTACGCACGTGGACGATAAAATCGACCCCGTAACCGACATTGAAACCATCAATTTGGAATTGATTATGTCGGATATGGAAGCCGTGCAAAACCGTATGAATAAGGTAAAGGTACAAGCTCGCGGCGGCTCGGATAAAAAAGCCGTGGAAGAATTTGCTTTCTTGGAAAGGTTGTACGCCTTTTTGGAAAGCGAAAAGCCTGCGCGCAACTTCCCCCTTACAGATGCAGAAGAAGAATTTATGAAAAACTGCTTCCTTTTGACCAAAAAACCCGTCATCTACGCCGCGAACATCAAAGAAGACGATATGGGTAAGGACGAAAATACTCTCCCCTTTGTGGTAAAAGTAAAAGAATTTGCTGCCACGGAAGGCGCGGAAGTGTTGGTAATTTGTGCAAAAACCGAAGAAGAACTTTCTCAAATGGACGATGAAGACAAAGCGCTGTTTATGGAAGAATTCGGACTTGGCGAAAGCGGGCTCGACCGCCTTATCAAAAAATCCTACTCCTTACTGGGTTTGATTTCGTATTTGACGGCAGGCGAAAAGGAAACGCGTGCTTGGACGATCACCAAAGGCACAAAAGCACCCCAAGCCGCGGGAAAAATTCATACGGACTTCGAAAAAGGCTTTATCCGCGCCGACGTTGTCAACTGGGAAATCCTTGTTACGCTCGGTTCTATTCCCGCCGCAAAAGCGGAAGGCAAGGTACGTTCGGAAGGCAAGGAATACGTTATGCAAGACGGCGACGACGTGGAATACTATTTCAACGTTTCCAAGAGCAATAAATAATTGTTTATAATAAACGAAACGCAGGGATTTTTGTCCCTGCGTTTTCTTATATTATGCCATTTCCCTTTAAATACTCTTCTAAAATATGAGCCGCGGAATATACGATGTCTCCACACGGACGTTTTTTATAATATTGCTCGGTGCGTGGTTCCGCATCACCGCCGACCGTCGCTTGCACGTTTGCGCCCGTGAGTAATTCACCACAAATCAAGCTACCGTTTTCCGCTTGAAATTTCTCGCACAGCATTCTCGTAACCGCATACGTATTCTTTTTATTTTCGGGGCTATTTTCCGCTTTTGCACACAACGCGCCAACAACGAGCGCCATACCGCTCACCGCGCCGCAGGTCAAACGCAATCTACCCAACCCACCGCCAAAAGGCAAGGTCATCTTTGCCAATGCGTCTTTATCGACGTCTAAAACGTCGCAAAAAGCCAACGCTACCGCCTGCGAGCAAGCATATCCCTGTTCAAATAACGCTTTTGCCCTTTCTGCCCTTGACATTTTCTTTCCTCCCTGTTATAATATTTGTATAAGATGAAAAAACTACTTACATCCCCTTTATTATAGCACAGCGGCTATAAAAAGGCAAGAAAAAGTTATATTAGGAGAAATGAAAAATGATTGGTGCAGTAATAGCAATGCAAAGCGAAGCGGATATCCTTTTAAATGAAATGAACGTTGTCCGCTCCTTAACGGTAAGCGGCAAAAAAATCCACGTCGGGCAAGCATACGGAAAAGACGTTGCAGTTTGCATATGCGGCGTAGGGAAAGTAAATGCGGCGCTTGGCGCGCAGCTGCTTATCAGTAAGTTTGACGCAAAAAAATTACTCAATTTCGGTGTGGCGGGCGGCTTAAACGAAAGCACGGAGCTTTGCGCCGTATATCAAATTTCCGCGGCAACGCAATTCGATTTTGATTTGGTGCAACTCAACGGCACAAAAATAGGAACGCTGAACGAATACCAAGAAAACTATTTAAGATTAAACTTCCTGCCCGACCTTTTCCCTAAAAAAAAGCTGGCAACTGCCGACCGCTTTAATGATTCCGCTGCCGACTATCAGCTTTTGACCCAAGAATTACAAGCGGATATCCGCGATATGGAAGGCGGCGCTATCGTGCAAACCGCTTATGCCGCGCAGCTTCCCGTATATGCCGTAAAAGCGATTTCCGACGTTGCAGGCAGCGGCAGCACTACGGAACAGTATTTAATAAACAAAGACAAGGCGCTGAATAATTTGAAAGCCGCTTTGCCCGCTATTTTTGAAAACTTATAATTTTTCGGAGCGAACTATGGTTGATTTGGGTGATTGGAACGAACGGCTCGCCCCGTTGTTCCGTGACGAAAAGTATTTAAAAATCCGCAGATTTCTCATTGATGAGTACAAAAATCATACCGTTTACCCCGATATGTACGATTTGTACAACTGCTTTAAATACACACAATTTGAAAACTTGAAGGTCGTTTTGTTGGGGCAAGACCCTTACCACAACGTTGGACAAGCGCACGGACTCTGCTTTTCCGTGCAGGACGGCATACAAAAACCGCCGTCATTGGAGAATATCTTCAAGGAATTGCGCAGCGATATCGGTTGCGATTTGCCGAAAAACGGCAATTTGACCAAGTGGGCAAAGGAAGGCGTGTTGCTTATGAACACTTCCCTTTCCGTCCGCGAACATCAGGCAAACTCCCACTCCAAATGTGGCTGGGCGTGGTTTACCGACAATGTAATTCAGCTGATTTCCGAACAAAAAGAACACGTCGTGTTTATTCTTTGGGGCGGCAATGCACGAAGCAAAAAGCCTTTAATCGATACTTCAAAGCACTTGATTTTAGAATGCGCGCATCCGTCCCCGCTTTCCGCGTATAACGGCTTCTTGGGTTGTAAACATTTTTCAAAAACCAACGAGTACTTAGCGTCACACGGCTTAACGCCTATCGACTGGGATTTAACCAAATAAAAACAAACTAAAACGGCTCTCCGCTTTTGGAAAGCCGTTTTTTATTATTCGTCTTGATGATTTTCTTTTTCGTCCTTAGAAATAGCCATCCTGCGCAGACAAAAGCTTCTTTTTCCGCATTTCGGGCATTTTAAATGGCGAGTAGTCAGCGTATGAATTCCGATTAAATAGGCACCCACGCTGGGAACAAATCTATGTCCGCATTTGCGACATTCAAACGAACCGCAGGTAATTTCTAACGCTACGGCAACACCGATTCCCGTCAATATAGTCACCGCCCCAAAGATAATCAGCAAAACACGGTAAACGGTTTTCATTTCCATATATGCCGATACGGACAAAAGGGTAAGCCCTGCCAACAACGTTACCGTGACTACAATTACCGCTATAATTGTTTGAAATTTCGTTTTTTCTTTTTCTTTTTGTATAAAGCTCAAAATATTATCCTCCGCATTTTGTTTATATTCGGAGTCGCTTAATTTTTTACCCGATAATAACTCGTTGACGGAAATATCCAACTCGCGGCAAAGCGGCAACATTAACGAAACTTCGGGTAGCCCCGTCCCCCGTTCCCATTTAGAAACCGTTTTATCGCTGATATTGAGCAAATCAGCAAGCTCGCGCTGCGTAAGCCCGCGAGCCTTACGCCTTTCCGCTATAAATTTTCCTGTCGTTATTTGGTCCATCTTGCGTCTCCTAAAAATATAATAGCAGTCTTTTCACAAAAAAAACACCCACGGAACGTAGAGTTTTGACCTTTTCTTCTCTATTCTCCGTGGAGTTTTATTACATCAGCTTAGATAATATTCTCTTTAATGCATATTTACAATGCTCGTAGGTCAAACCACCTTGAAAATACGCGGTGTAAGGCTCTTTCACAGGCGCGTCGGCAGACAACTCGATGGAAGCCCCTTCCACAAAGCAACCTGCCGCCATTATTACCTTACTATCATAACCAGGCATATCCCAAGGCTCAAGCGTTACGAAGCTATCCACAGGCGAAGCTTCTTGCACCGATTGAATAAAATCGCAAAGCTCTTTTGCCGTATTAAAACGAATAGCACGGGTAATATCGGACGGGGTTTTGGATAACTTGGGGAAATTTTCATATCCGAGCGTTTCCATACATTTTCCGATCAAAAAGCTGCCTTTCATCGCTTGGTTTACGGTGTGCGGCGCCATAAATAAGCCTTGATAGAACAACCGCCAACCGTACGCGTAGGACCCCACTTCATTGCCGATAGACGGCGCCGTCAATCTTCTACCGATTAACTCGATATACTTTTCTTTGCCGACGATATATCCGCCCGTGGGCGCAATCCCGCCACCGGGATTTTTAATAAGCGACCCCACCGCAACGTCCGCACCAACGTCGCAGGGCTCTAATTTTTCAACAAATTCCCCATAGCAATTATCTACAAAAATACAACCCTTAAAACCCATTTCGCGTATAAATGCGCAAATATCACCGATTTCCGTCACGGTAAACGCGTCGCGAAGCTCATACCCACGAGAACGCTGAATATAAATCATTTTTAGATTCTTCAACATTTTTTCAACGGCGACTTTAATGGCCTTTTTATCAAATTTACCGTCGCTAGTTAATTCCGTGTATTCGAAGGAAATCCCAAAATCCTTTAAGGAGCCGTTTCCATCGCCATAAATTACGCCGTGCAAGGTATCGTAAGGCATACCTGAAATACACAAAACGCTATCGCCCGTGCGAAGCACACCGAACAGCGCAATCGTCAACGCGTGCGTACCACTTAAAATCGCGGGCGAAACAATGCCAGCTTCCGCCCCAAGCGATTCGGCAAATACGTCGCCGAGCACAAAACGCCCTTCGTCTCCGTAACCGTAACCCGTAGACGGATTAAAGTGGCGCAGGGCAACGGAATGGTTATTAAATGCCTTTAACACCTTTTCTTGGTTATACTCGCTGATTTCATCGGCGAGCGCAAATTGTTTAGATAATTCAAGTTCACTTTTTCTAATAAGTTCTTCTGCTGTCATATTCCACTCTCTTTTTAATTATTATGCTACACGTAGGTATTTTGTCTGACATACTACTTGCGCAAAAGCTGTTTTATGCTTTCCATATTATTGTTGTCAGGAGATAAATATACGTGATTTTCCATACGTTTAAAGAAGGTTTGCTGCCTTTTTGCGTAATTTCGCGTGTTTTTCTTAATCAATTCCTTAATTTCATTCACGGTCGCACCGATACGCAGCCCTTCCGCCACTTCCTTATAACCTATGCCTTGCATACTTTGCATTTCTTCGGTAACTCCGTCGGAGAGTAAGGTTTTTACTTCGTCCATCAATCCGCGCTCAAACATCGCTTCCACACGTTGATTGATGCGCTGATATAAAACTTCTCTGGGATACTCGATAGAAACGCTGACGAATTCAAAACGCGGCGTCAAGGTATCGTCTTGCTGCGATTTTGCTTTTCCCGTAATTTCTATAATTTCTAACGCACGTATTACACGTTTTAAATCGTTATAATGCAGTTTTTCCGCACTTTCGGGGTCTTTTTCACGCAATATATCGTGTACGTATTCCTTTCCGTGTTCTTCCGCAAGCAATTCGTACTTATCGCGTATATCCTGATTCGCACCGACGTTTCCAAACTGCTTTTTATATAATAAGGAATTCACGTAAAAACCCGTTCCACCGCAAACAATCGGCGTTTTACCCGCCGCAAGCAAACGTTCGACAATAGGTAACGCCTGCTTTTCGTAATCGCTTACGGAAAAGGGCTGCTTCGGCGATACGATGTCTATCATATGATGGGGAATCCCCTGCCGTTCTTCCATTGTCGGCTTTGCCGTGCCGATATCCATCCCGCGATATACAAGCATTGAATCCGCCGAAATAATTTCCCCATCAAACGCGTGCGCACATTGCACGGATAAGGATGTTTTTCCCGAAGCCGTAGCCCCGCAAATCACCAAGACTTTCGACATCAAACAATCCTCTTAAACATTTTTTCGATATTCTTTTTCGTCATTGTAACGACAACCGGTCTGCCGTGCGGACATTTCAAGCCCATATTGCCATCTAACAATTTAAACAGCTCGTCCACTTCTTTTTGCGTGATATCCATACCGCCTTTAATCGCAGCCTTACAAGCGGAAGCCGCAAGCTTATCTCGAATCAAATCCTCCAAGCGAATTGCCCTATACCCGTTGATTTCGGATAAAATATCGTGCATAAAGCAATTTACGTCCATTTTCCACGCGTCCATCGGAATGGTCGTTACGTGATACACCCCTTTGCGCGCTTCCACAACAGTCACGCCCATATCGAGAAGGTCTTGTTCGCGTTCCTTAATGAAATCCGCTTCAAAATGATTTAACTCAATTTCATAGGGCATCAGCAGGGGTTGCACCACCACCGTACGATTACGCATTTTTTCACGAAGCCGATTAAAAATCAAGCGTTCGTGCGCGGCGTGCTGGTCAATAATGAAGATTTCATCGCCGCGTTCGTAAAGCAAATAGGTATTAAACAGCTTCCCTGCATATTTAAAGCTGTTTAAATCAAGCTTTTCCTGCTCTGCTTTCTGCTCCATTTTCTCTAAATACTGCTTATTTAAAGAGAAAATATCCAACTCCCGAACCTCGTATTCTTCCTGTTTTTCCTGCGGTTTGGAAGATGGAATCATACTCGCCTGCGAATCGTCCACACGGAAAGTGGTTTCTTCATAAAACAATCCCGGGAAAGTATCTAAGAGCTTTTCCGGATTGCGCCCCGTAGGCGCGGACGGGAATTTTATGCTTTGTCCGCCGACGTAGTTTGAACCTATTTGCGATTTGGGCGTATAACCTTTCATCGGCCCCACGTCTTCAAACGGTAAATCGGATTTCGGCGGCTTGATAGAAAAATCAGGTTTACTCATTTCCATTTCAAGCTTTGCCTGCTCGTAGGTCAACGTTGAAAATCCAAAAAGCTTATCCTTACTGCTTTGCTCCGCTATCGCCGCGTTATCCTTTTTCTCGCTTTCTATCGTTGTTTCGGGGGCTATTTTGCCGCCATTTGTCATAGAAAGGTCTTCTTTTTCGTCCTTTACAACGTATTCTAATGCCTTACTGCTGCCGTCCAACACCGAAGAGATAATCGAATAAATACATCCGTATACGATTTTATTATCCGAAAAACGCACATCCGCTTTGTTAGGATGCACGTTGACGTCCACAATCTCTTGCGGAAGCGTGATATGCAAAACGTAAAACGGGTATTGCCGCTTCATAAGATAGGACGCATATGCATTAGAAATCGCCGAAGCAATCGTAGCGTTGACAATATACCTGCCGTTTAAAAATACGCTTTGATAGCTCTTATTTGCCTTGTAAAAATTTTGATTGCCGATATATCCGCGAACACGAACGCCGTGCTTTTCCGCGTCGATTTCAATACATTCCCGCAAGACCGCCGCGCCGTACACGCTGATAAGCGCTTCTTCGTTTCCGCCTGCAAACGATTGCAAAACCTTTTCCCCGTCGACGTAGTAGGTAAACGCGATATCCGCGCGATTTAAGATAAAACGCGAAACGCAAGTGGTGATTTCCGTTTCTTCACCCTTATCCGTCTTTAAAAAATTCAACCGTACGGGTGCGTTAAAGAACAGCATTTCCACGCTTACGTCCGTTCCGTTTTCTCCCGCCGCTTCCGTGATTTGTCCAAGCTCTCCGCCGTTGGACTGCAAACGGTAACACTTACCGTCTTTGGTCTTGGACGTGATGGACATTTGCGAAACAGACGCAATGGACGCAATCGCTTCGCCGCGGAAACCAAGCGTCATAATCCTTTCTAAATCTTCCGCTTGCGCAATTTTACTGGTGGCGTGCGGTAAAAAAGCGGAATGTAAATCGTCGCGTTCGATACCGCAGCCGTTATCCATTACACGAATGAGCTGTTTACCGCCCTTTTCAATATGAATTTCAATTTCCGTTGCGCCTGCGTCTATGGAGTTTTCAACGAGTTCTTTTACAACCGAACAAGGCCGTTCAACCACTTCGCCTGCGGCAATGCGGTTATATACCTTAGACGGTAATATGTTGATTTTACCCATACTTATTCTCCTTGAAGCTTGTCTTTTAAGTCGCTGATCAGCAGGAATGCCTGCATCGGCGATAAAGTATTGATCTCCGTTTCGGAGATGATACGTTCCACTTCGGTCAACGCTTTTTCCTGCACTTCTTCTTCCGCGATATCCATTTGCAGCTTACCGCGTGCAATATCGTTCTTTTCCAACGTTTTTAAAATGCTTTTCGCTCTTGCGGTAACTTCCTTAGGCACACCAGCCAAAGCCGCTACTTCAATACCAAAGCTACGGTTTGCGCCGCCACGTGCAATCTTACGCAAGAATACGACGCTGCCGTTAAATTCTTTTACTGTGACTTTATAATTCTTCACGCCGTCCAGCTTGGTTTCCAGCTCCGTCAGTTCGTGATAATGGGTAGAAAACAGGGTTTTCGCTTTGACGTTATTCACGAGATATTCGATTACCGCCCACGCAATCGATAAACCGTCGTAGGTACTTGTACCGCGCCCTACTTCGTCTAAAACAAGCAAGCTGTCCCGCGTAGCGTGCAGCAAAATCGCCGCGACTTCCGTCATTTCCACCATAAACGTACTTTGGTCGAAAATTAAATTATCGCTTGCGCCGACACGAGTAAATACACGGTCCATCAGCGGAATTTCCGCCGCCTTAGCGGGCACAAACGAACCGATATGCGCCATAATCGCTATCAACGCAACCTGCCGCATATACGTACTTTTACCCGCCATATTCGGGCCGGTAATAATTGCGCAGCTGTTTTCCGCATTGTCTAAAATAGCGTCGTTGGGCACAAAGCGATCTTTGGAAATCGCTTCCACAACAGGATGTCGTCCATCCGTAATCGTCAACGCTTCCCCGCTTTCTTTCATTTTGGGGCGAACGTAACGCCGTTCTTTTGCCACCGTAGCCAAGCCCACCAAGCAATCCAACAGCGCTAAGGACGAAGCAATTTGCTTTAACTGCTCGATACGGCTAGAAAGCATTTCCATAATTTGTCCGTAAATTTGCGCCTCCAAACGTAACGCGCGTTCTTCACTATTGACAATTTTATCTTCTAACTGCTTCAATTCCTCCGTGATATATCGCTCCCCAGTCGTCAACGTTTGCCGACGGATATAATCTTCGGGGACTTTGTCCTTGAAAGAATTACTTACTTCAATATAGTAACCGAACACGCGGTTGCTGCTTATTTTTAAATTCTTAATCCCCGTGCGTTCGCGTTCACGCTCCGTAATAGCGCTCAAAACGTTTTTACTGTTTTCTTTTAAGGCGCGCAATTCGTCCAGCTCCGCGCAAAATCCTTTGCGAATATACTCGCCGTCTTTCATTTGCGCAGGCGGATTAGGGTCGATAGCCGCCGTTAAATATTCCGTCAAATCGCTTACGTCGGGTAATCCGTTTACGATGTCCGTAACCGCTTGGGAAGATAAGCCCGTAAGCTGGAATTTTATCGTGGGCAATACCGCAAGAGATTTTGCCAAAGCGACGCAATCCTTGGGCATAAAATTCCCGTTGGAAATTTTACCTGAAAGCCGTTCTACGTCCTTGACTTCTTTCAGCGTTTCCGCAATCCCCACACGCACAACGGACGCGTTGACGAATTCCTGAATACCGTCTTGCCTATATTCGATAGCCGCAATATCCTTTAAGGGAGAAAGCACCATTTGCGTAAGCAAGCGTACGCCCATACCCGTTTTGGTTTTGTCCAAAACCCAAAGCAACGACCCGTATTTTTTATTTTCCGCGTTATTTTGCGTAAGCTCTAAATTGCGTACCGCGTTGCTATCCAACACTACGAACTGTTCGCGGTTGATACACTTTAACGATTTGATATTGCGCAGCGCGTGCTTTTGCGTTTCTCGCAGGTATTCAATCAGCGCGCCCGCCGCCGCAACCGCGCGGTCTTTCCCCGAAACGCCGTAAGGCGAAAGCGACGTCGTTTCCAGCTGTTCCGTCAAGTTTTTCTCCGCGCGCTTTACGTTGAACGCCCAAGGCACGTAGCAAGAAAAAGCAGGAAGCATACCGTGCTTGACTTCCTTGACGTTTTTACTTTCTAACAGCATTTCTTCGTTGCAAATTACTTCGGCAACGGAAAGCTTCAACAAATGCCCTATGGCTTCGCTTGCGGCATATTGCGAAAGGAATTCTTCCACCAAAAATTCCCCTGTTGTGATATCCGCCCACGCGACGGCAACCCCATCGGTATCCTTAAAAACGCAAGCAATATAATTATTTTTGCTTTCGTCCAGCATTTCTTCTTCAATGAGCGTACCCGCCGAAACGATGCGCACCACGTCGCGTTCCACCAACCCGCGCCCTGCCTTAGGGTCGGAAAGCTGTTCGCAAATCGCCACCTTTTCGCCGAGCGCTACCAGCTTAGCAATATACGCATCCGCCGCGTGAAAAGGTATGCCGCACATCGGCGCGCGTTCCTTTTCCCCGCAATCCCTGCCGGTCAACGTTAAATCGAGCAAGCCCGACACCTTGATTGCGTCCTCAAAAAACATCTCGTAGAAATCTCCAAGACGGTAAAACAATACGCAATCTTCGTATTTTTGTTTCATCGAAAGATAATGCTGCATCATTTGTGAAAGCGCCATACCTTTACCTTCCTTTTCCTATATCTTACTCTTTCGCAATTTCACCGAACAATGAAATCCCGTTTGCCTTTGTCACCTTTAACGGAACAAATTCCCCGATCACGTTTTTATCGCTGTGGAAATATCCCATTCTGCCAAACTCGTCCCTGCCGAGATACAACCCCTTCTTTTCATCGAAATCCTCGCAAAGGATTTCCACCGTTTTACCGACGTATCCTTCGGATTTTTGACGGGTAAGGGAATTGACCAACGCGACAAGGCGCATAATTCTATCCTTTTGTACGTCTTCGGGCACGTGATTTGGCATTTCCGTCGCTTTTGTGCCTTCTCTTTTGGAATACACAAACGTAAACGCCGAAGCGTAGTTGACTTCCTTTACCAAAGCTTCCGTCTGCAAATAATCCTCTTCCGTTTCCCCAGGAAACCCAACGATGATATCCGTGGTGATTTCCGCTTCGGGGAAATAACGTTTAAGCATTTGCACTTCTTCCAAATACTTTTCACGAGTGTAACGGCGGTTCATCGCTTTTAAAACGGAATTTGACCCCGATTGTACGGGCAAATGCACCAGTCTACATATTTTACGGTGCTTTTGCATCACCTTTACCACGTCTTCGTTGAAATCCTTGGGATGGCTGGTCATAAAACGAACGCGAAATTTCCCTTCGATGGAAGCAACCTTATCTAAAAGCTCGGCAAAGGTCACGCCCGTTGTGCCGTCTGAGCCGTAGGAGTTTACGTTCTGCCCCAAAAGGGTGATTTCCCGATAACCTGCCGCCACCAACTTTTTTACTTCTTCCACGATATTTTCGGGTTTGCGAGAACGCTCGCGGCCGCGCACGTAAGGAACGATGCAGTAGGAGCAAAAATTATTACAGCCATACATAATATTTACCCAAGCGTTGGGATAGCTGGTGCGATACGCGTCGTCAAATTCTACGATTTCCCCTTCCGTTTCTCTTACGGAAATCACACGTTTTTTCTGCGTTTTCTTTTTGCGGATCAGTTCTTCTAGTTCTTCTAAATTCAGCGTACCGAACATTATATCGATAAACGGAAATTTCTTTTTTAAAACTTCCGTTTTCCCTTTTTCCTGCGTCATACAGCCGCCAACCGCGATGAGCAAGTTCGGTTTTTGTTTTTTTAATTTTTTTAACGCGCCGATATTACCAAATGCGTGATTTTCCGCATTTTCACGGATACAGCAGGTATTGAAAACGATGATGTCCGCGTCTTCCTTTTTATCCGTTTCTTCACCGTATCCCACGCGACGG
>JAZSGC010000046.1:0-7290 GCA_045532525.1 Candidatus Scatosoma sp. | reverse complement strand
AGGGGTATTTATAACAAGGACGGCTCGTCTTCGGCTTCGGGCGACGACAGCGCGGCTTCGCTTGAATATCAGCGTATCATTCTTTCGCACGGCAGATCCCGCTTGGTGGCAAGACCTATCAAGCCCATCGACGACTCTATTCAGGTATACGAATTGCCGAAATCCTTTACCCGCGACGACCTGAAAAAGCTGCGTGAAAGCAAGCAGCAAATCATGGAAGACAGCGAAGCGTACGCGGAAGAACACAAGAACGACTTGCGCTACGTGGAATATAACAGACAGTTTGACGAACGCGAAAAGGCGTTGCAGGAAGAAGATAACAAAAAGGGCAAGAAAGGCAAAAAATTCAAGCCCCCCAAGATGCTTGGCGAATAAGAAAAACCAAAAAATCGATTGCATTTGTCGCGCGGCTTTTTCGCCGCGCGAAACAAAATATCAAGTAGGTTAAAAAGGCGATGGAAAGAAAAGCGGCGTATGCAAATCTTGCCAAATGGTTTGAATATCTCAACGACGACTGCGGCTATGAAAACTGGTCGCAGTATTTAATTTTGAAGCTCCGCCGTTTTCCGCTGCGCAGCGGGTTGGACGTGGGTTGCGGCGGCGGTTGGTTTACGCGCGCTTTCCAAAAAAGCGGGTATACGACGACGGGCTTGGATAAATCGGCGGAAATGCTGAATTTCGCACAGGAAACGGCGCTTAAACAAGGGGTGCGCGGGGAGTATCTGCTCGGCGACATTACCGCGTTCCGCAGCCCGAAAAAATTCGATTTCGTTACCGCAATCAACGATTGCGTTAATTATATTCCCAAGCAAAAGCTGAACGCCGCGTTCAAAAACGTGTATAACGCACTACGTAAAGGGGGCGTGTTTTTGTTTGATATCAGCTCCGAACGCAAATTCCTTGAAAAGATTGCAAATACTGTCAGCGTGGACGATCGGGACGACGTGACGTATATGAGCTTTAACAAGGCGGAAGAAGACGGCGCAAGCTTGGACGTGACGCTGTTTGTAAAGCGCGACGACGGCGCATACGAGCGTTTGGACGAAACGCATCGGCAGTACCGTTATTCCAAAACGGAAATTCTTGCCGCGTTGGAACAAAACGGGTTTACCGTATTAGAATGCGAAGGCTTTCTCGGCGAAGACGAAGGGACGAGCGATAGATTGTGCTTTTTGGCGCAAAAGGGTGGTAAAAAATGAACAACGTATTGCGTACGCTGATTTATAACGGACAGGTTTCCCTGACCCTTATCGACAGCACGGAAATCGCCCAAGAAGGCGCAAAATTACATAATCTTTCTTCCGCTTCCGCATACGTGTTTGGAAAAGCGCTTTCGGTGATGACCTTTATGAGCGCGTGCTTAAAAGAAGAAAGCGGAGAGATTTCCTTGTCGATCAAAGGGGACGGCGTCGGCGGCGAAATTGCGGCGTCGGGCAATCGCGCGCTGCGCATTCGCGGCTACATCGAAAACCCCGCGATAGACGGGGAAAGAGATTGTGAAACGGAACGCTGCGCGCTTGGCGAAAACAGCTCGCTTACCATCATTCGCGACGACGGCTATCATCAGCCCTTTATCGGGGCGTGCGCCGTGCCGGGATTTGGCGGCGTAAACGAAGCGTTTGAAGAATATTATCGTATCAGCGAACAGCTTCCTACTCGAATTTACAGCGACGTGCAAACGGATGAAAAGGGGATAACCTTTGCGGGTGCAGTTGTGCTTCAACCCCTGCCGTTTGCATCCGACGAAACGTTGGATAAGGTATACGAAACGGACTTGGCGGAAATTTTAAAGCTCGTCAAAGCGCAAGGCGTGGAAAGTGCGGCAAAGACGTTTGACGCGGATATGCAGGTGTGGGACAGCCGCAAGGCGGTTTATCGTTGTAACTGCTCTAAGCACTACCTTGCCCGCGTGTTGGTTTCCTTAGGGGAAGATACCCTGCGCGAGATTATCCGCGAAGACGGCGCGGCGCGCATTCATTGCCACTATTGCAATACCGATTACGAATTTACGGAAGTGGACGCGGATAAAATTTTTGCGCATAAGAAAAACAAATAAAAACGGATAAAGCTATGAACAAACCACAGGTGCGAAAAATTGATTTCAGCCGCAAGCGTTATGCCGACCTTGCGGATAAATATTATAACGAGGGAAAGTACGTTTCCGCGTTACGTTTGGCGTACCGTGAACTCAACGAATACGGCGGCGATCCCGACGTTTACGTGCGGCTTTCGGATATTTACGAGGCGATGAGCTTGCAGGGCTCGGCAATCAACTGTTGGTTTCGTTTTCTCGATATCGCCGCGGAAGAAGATTTGCCCGACGTGTACGAAGGGCTGGCGGTCAACTTCCTTGCCATTGGCAACGAAGGGCAATCCGCTTATTATTATAATAAGCTTATCGACGTGGATGACGAGCTTTCGGACGATATAAAGCTGGATATCGCGGAAGCGTTTTCCACCGACAAACGGGACAAATTTCGTTTTGTATATCCGCCGCGGCTTGCCGATTATTCCAAGGAAGTTTCCGTCGGTACGCGCGCTTTAAAAGCGGGGGATACCCGCCGTGCCATAGAAGAATTCGATAAGGTGGAACGTGGCTCGAAGGACTACGCTTCGGCAAAGGAAATGCAGGCGGTTGCCTACCTTTTGGCTGGCGATACGCAAGCAGCGGAAGCCGCGTGTAAACAGCTTTTGGAAGACGTACCCGACGACGTGCGCGTGTTGGCTACGCTTGCCGCCGTCTATTTAGAACAAGGCAAAAACGAAGAAAGCAAGGAAATCGCGGTTGCGCTTGCGAAAAAAGAGCTGCAAGGCACGGACGACTTGTATAAAGTGGCTACCGTTTGTTGCGAAAACGGTATGCACGAAGAAGCGTACGACAAGTTTAAGCAGTTGGACGGCAAAATGCCATACGACGGCAGAATGTTGTATTTTAAAGCCGTTTCCGCCTATAAGAGCGGACGGATAAAGGAAGCGGAAGAAGCGTTAGACGAGCTTTGCGCCATTTATCCGGACGCGGAAGTTGCTAAGTATTATTTACGGCAAATCCGCATTTACAAATCGGCGCTGGAAAACGGAGAAAATCCTATCCCGCCGGAGTTGATTTATTTTTATCATTTGCCGCAGGAAGAACGGGAAAGCCGCTGCTCGGCATTGTTAAAAATCAGCTCTTGTCCCAAGGACGAAGCGCAGGTGTTTGGCTTGCTTGCCTTGCACGACGGATATTTCCATTGGTGCTTTGACGAGATGGACGGGGGCGACCACGACCTGCAATTTCTTGCGTTGGTCACGGCGGTACACGTGCGCGCGGACGAATTTATTCGGGAAGTGATGCTCGATTTTGAAGTGGCGGACGTTTTAAAAATCGAAACCCTTCGTATGCTGTTAGAACGCAACGAAAACGACGAAATGGGTTTGGTGCTTTGCAATATTTACCGTAAAATCCCCATTTACCGCATTAAAATCGGTAGAAAACGCCGCAAAAAGTTTTTACAAGCCTATGCCAAGCTCGCGTCTAAATTTATCGCCATCAACGACGCCTACGCCGAAAAAATTGCAGGCTGCGCCGAAGTGCTGTATCGGGCGTTAGAACGCACCAACGCTTTGGATTTGATAGATAGCGCGGATGATTGCGCTTGCGCCATTTTCTTCTTAGCGGGATTAAAGGAGCTAGGCGGCGATCCGCAACGCGTGGCTTCGGCGTTTGAAGCGAATTTTGCAAAGGTGCAGGTCTTGCTTTCGTACGTATTGGCAGACCGCGACGAAAGAGAAAGTAAACAAAACAAGGAAAAGACAGATGAAATGGATTGATTTTGACGGATTGTTCGATGAAAAGCTTGCGCAATATATGTCTGAAAACAAAAACAAGCACACCGAAAAGCAATGGGAAGATATTATTCCTAAGCTGTATAAAAAATTCGGGGATACCTTTGTGGCGAAAATCGGGTGCACACCTAAGCAGTACTATGCGCGTATGACGAATGAAGAACTGGTGGAAACCTTAAAGGGGCACTTGGAAGAAGGGGTGCCCGTGCCTGAGTTTTTGTGTACGGAAATCGAAAGCCGTAACGACGCCGACGCGCTGTTGGGGCTTTTGGATACCGAAGATACGCAAACCATTTCGTATGCCGTCAATTTGCTTGGCGACAACGCGCGCGCGTTTCCTATATATTTTACTATTCTTGCGGAAAACCGTTTCGACGAAGAAATCCGCAGCGACATTTGCGATTTGTTACGCTTGCACGCCGATGAAGTCAAGGCGCAGGCGCTCGATTTTTATCGTCGCGGCGTGGCGGCGGGGTATATGCTGGAAATCTTATCCCGCGTAAAGGCGCGCGACGAAGAAGTGTACGACGTGTTACTCAAAGCCTTTTTGACTGCCGACGATACTTCGCTTACCGCAGGCTATCTTGCGGCATACGGCGACGAACGGGCGTTGCCCAAGCTCTTAGGACGCATTGAAGACCGTTCCATCGGCTTTGTGGAATTTCAGGAACTCAAATACGCCATAGAAGCGTTGGGCGGCGAATATAACGAACCGCGTGATTTTTCGGCGGATAAGGATTACCTTGCCGTGGAAGCGGTGTCCGTAAAAGCGGCTTCGGGCGAGCGTGACGAGTTGCAAAGCTAAAAAATACGAATAAAGCGAATTTTCCCCGCATATAGTAAACCGTATAAGGTTTGCCTGCGGGGGATTTTTTTATATTTCGTATAAAATTCAAGCAAAATCCGCCGCGCAATCACGATGGGAGGTCGTTGATGGAAAATTACAGCGTATACGAAGATATTGCAAATCGTACGGGCGGGGATATTTATATCGGCGTGGTCGGGCCTGTACGCACGGGGAAGTCAACTTTTATCAAACGGTTTATGGAGCTGATGGTGCTGCCGTCCGCGGAAGAAAACGTCCGTGCGGTGATGACGGACGAATTGCCGCAGTCGGCGGCGGGCAAAACGGTAATGACGACCGAGCCGAAATTCGTACCCGCAAAAGCGGCGAAAATTTCCGTTTCCAAGGGTGCGGAAGCGTCCGTAAGGCTGGTGGATTGCGTAGGCTTTGCCGTGGACGGCGCAAACGGCTTTGAAGAAGACGGCGCGCCGCGGCTGGTAAAAACGCCTTGGCAGGAAGCGCCTATGCCCTTTGAACAGGCGGCGGCGTTGGGTACGGAAAAGGTTATCAAGGAACACTCTACAATCGGCGTAATGGTCACTACGGACGGCAGCGTGACGGATATTCCGCGCGGCGGATACGTGGCGGCGGAAGAGCGCGCCGTGCGGGAATTGCAGGCGCAGGGGAAGCCGTTCGTTATCGTTTTAAACTGCCAAGATCCCGACGGGCAAATGGAGCTTAAAAATGCGTTGGAAGAGAAATATCAGGCACCCGTGGTCGCGTTGAACGCTGAAACGATGGGGGAAACGGAGATTACGCAGGTATTGCAAAAGGCGTTGTTTGAGTTCCCCGTTTTACGTATCGACGTAAAAATTCCCAAGTGGCTGCAAGCATTGCCCGAAAGCAATCCGTCGGTAGCGGCGTTGTTGGAGACGGTAAAAAATTCCGTTTCCAACGTCACCCGTATGCGGGATTGTTTGGTTTTGGAAAAATTGTTTAATGAAGACGCGGATTATTGCAACCCCGAAGAGATCCGTATGGATTTGGGCAAAGGTAGTGCGGAAATCACCGTCGGAGTGAAAGAAAATTTATTCTATCGCGTGCTTAGCGAGGTGTGTGGGGAAACCGTTTCCGACGACTTGGCGTTGATGCAGTATTTGCAATCGGTTTCGTCCGTCAAAAAGGATTTCGACAAGGTAAAAGACGCCCTGCACGACGCCGAAGAATACGGCTACGGTATCGTATATCCAAGCGAAGCGGAGTATGCGTTGGAAAAACCCGAGCTTGTGAAAAAGGGCGCGGGCTACGGCGTGCAGTTTAAAGCCAAGGCTTCGGGATATCATATCGTGAAAGTCAACGTTACGGGTTGTATCAGCCCGATTATCGGCACAAAACAGCAAAGCGAAGACTTTGTTGCGGATACCCTGTCGGCGTACGAAGAAGGGCAGGAGCAGGTTTGGGAAACGAATATTTTCGGCAAGTCCTTGCGGGCGCTAGTGGGCGACGAGCTTGCGGGAAAGAGCAATGCTATGCCTGTGGAGCTGCGTAAAAAAATGCGCCGTACGATTACGCGAATCGTCAACGAAGGCAAGAACAACGTTTTTTGTATTCTGTTTTAAATTTTGCGGCGCGTAAGGCGCGCGGCGTATGGAAATAAGAGAAAACGGGCATACTTTTACAAAATTCCGAAAAGGAGAATTCGTATGAGTAAACCGCCTAAAAACAAAAAGAACAAAGTGCCAAAAATCACCGAAGCGCAGTATGCGGAGTATATTTCGGGCTTAAAAAATATGGCAGAACCGCAAAAAAATGAAATCGGGAAGACGGAAATGCCTTTCCAAACGAATAAAAGCGAATAAAAGAACGGAGCGGCATAAGCGCATAGCATCCTGAGTAGGCGGCGCGTGGCTTGCTCCGTTTTTATATTCGGGAAAAGTTTTTTGAGAAAAAGTGAATTTTTTCAAAAAAACGCAAAAAAACAGTTGACAAACGAGTTTCTTTTTAGTATTATAATTAAGCTGTTTTGAGTGGCGCTGTTTTAAAGCGTTGCTTGAAGCACCGATATCGCGGGGTAGAGCAGCTAGGTAGCTCGTCGGGCTCATAACCCGAAGGTCGAGGGTTCGAATCCTTCCCCCGCAATCAAATGGCGGCGTAGCTTAGTTGGTTAGAGCGTCCGGTTCATACCCGGAAGGTCATAAGTTCGAATCTCATCGCCGCTACCACGACAACAATACGGAGAAATCCGTTTTATACATAGCGCGTAAGCGCGGTGACGGCCCGTTGGTCAAGCGGTTAAGACTTTCGCCTACACGGTGGTAACATGGGTTCGCGCGAGCGTAGCGCTGCCCTGCCGAGGGGACCCCTTTGGGGTTTCGGCAGATACCCGTACAGTACGGGCGAGAAAAAAATGAATTAGGTGACGGCCCGTTGGTCAAGCGGTTAAGACACCACCCTTTCACGGTGGTAACATGGGTTCGAGTCCCGTACGGGTCACCAAGTAAAACCTAAAACGAACACAAAAAAGTGCAAGTTTTAGGTTTTTTTCTTGCATTTTTCTTGCAAATATGCTAAAATATAAACAAACCAAATCCAAACCGTTGTTCAAAGCCTTCTAATAGTACATATAAATCTCCTTCACAAATCTAATAAAAGGAGGAAATAAAAATGACTAACGAAGAATT
>JAZSGC010000068.1:0-2339 GCA_045532525.1 Candidatus Scatosoma sp. | reverse complement strand
ATAGAGTTCCCCGAAGAATGGAATTAACGGATAATAACGATGATTTATAAAATAGCAGGTCTTCGCATTGAAATCAAAAATGAATACGCGTATACCGACCGTTTTTGCGCCAAGTACCTTTCCGACGATCAAACGTCACCGCCCGATATCGTGGCGACAGCATCGAAGGCAGAGATTGACGAGGAGCGCGCTGGCGCACCGCAATTCTCGGATGGATATTTGGAAAATATTTGCCTGTATCGCAGTATGTGCTTGCAAATGCCGCAGTTCGATAGAATGCTATTGCACGCGGCAGTTCTCGAATACGAAGGGAAAGCCTACGCCTTTTTAGGTAGAAGTGGCACGGGCAAATCTACGCACACAGGGCTTTGGCTTAAATATTTGGACGGCTCGAAAATCGTTAATGGTGACAAGCCGATTTTGTCGATCGGCGAAAAGAACGTTATTGCATACGGCACGCCGTGGATGGGCAAGGAAGGTCGCGGCGAGAATACGCAAGCGCCTTTGATGGGGCTGTGCTTTTTACAGCAAGCGAAGGAAAACTCCATTCGCCGCTTGACGTCTGCGGAAACGGCGGCAAAGCTCTTTTTGCAAATCCTACTTCCTACGGAAGCTGTTGCCGCAGAAAAAACGTTGGAACTTGCGGATAAGCTAATTCAAAACGTACCTGCTTGGTTGCTTTGTTGTGATATTTCAGACGAAGCAGTGCGTTGTTCGTTCGAAAGTATGACAGGGCAATCCTTTGCTCAAAAAAGAAACGGAGAAAAATAATATGAAAATCAAAAACGGATTTGTGGTTAGAAGAGTTGCCGATCAATGCGTGGTCGTGCCTGTTGGTGAAATGAGCAAAAAGTTCCGTGGAATGATCAATTTGAACGCCACGGGTGAATTCCTTTGGAGCTTTTACACCAAGGAGCATACGCTTGAAGAAGGGGTTGCCGCTTTGACTGCGGAATACGACGTTGCGGAAGACGTGGCTCGTGCGGACGTTGAGCGTTTCATCAAAACGCTTACCGAAAACGGTTTTGCGGATTGATATGCAGTCGGCGGAAAGATTGAAAATTGAAGAAGTGATTGCCCAGCAGGGATATTATGCAGGTCCGACGGTGGGGGTTAGTATGCTTCCTATGCTCAAAGAGCGTAGGGATACGATTGTTGTACGCGCAAAGACGGAAAAGTTAAAGCCCTTGGACGTCGCTTTATACCGTCGCGGAAACGCTTACGTTTTACATCGCGTGCTCTATCCTACGCCTACGGGGTATATTATTCGCGGTGATAATTGTTATAGCAATGAAAATATCCCCGAAGAAGACGTTTTTGGCGTTTTAACGGAGTTTTACCGCAAAGACAAGCATTATTATTGCACGGATAAAAAGTACTTAAAATACGCAAAAAGAAGGGTAAAAACATACAAATTCCGTCGTTTTTTCGTACGGCTTTGGGTTTGTTTTAAGGCAGTCGTTAAGAAGATTTTACGATTTTTTGGTTGGAGAAGGAATAATAATGGGAAAGAAAGCAACGTCTAACAAGGGAAAGGCTTGGTTGAAGCGCGAAATGCGCCCGTACCGCGCCTCGATTGCGTTCGTGACCGTTTTGTCCGTATTATCGACGATCGCCGCGTTGGTGTTTGCGTATACCATTCAATTCTTGGTGGCGGCGGCAGAAGAGAAAAACGAGCAAACTATTTTGCTCGTTTCGATTATTTTGCTTGGAATTTTAGCGCTGAAAATTTTCATGCGCGTATTTTACGGTTATTGCGGGGAACGTCTTTGCAGCAGAATGCTTTCCGAGCAAAGAACGAGCGTTTTCGGCAAGATTTTGCGCTCGAATTACGCATCGGTTGGGGAATATCATAGTGGTGATCTTTTGACGCGCATCACGTCGGACTTATCGGAAGTGGTTGTATCTTCCGTAGGCTTGCCAGCTTCGCTAGTCGGGATGGCGGTTCAATGCGTAGGCGCAATCGCCGCGCTTGCTACGCTTGATCCTTTGTTTACGGCTATTTACGTGCTTTGCGGCGTGATCGGCGGCGCATTGACGGGCTTGCTTAGAAAGCGCGTAAAGGCATTACATAAGGGCTTGATGAAAATCGACGGCGAATCCCGTTCCTTTATGCAAGAAGGCTTGGCTTCCTTGCTTACGATCAAGGCGTATAACGCCGAAGAAAAGGTCGCACAAAAGGCGGACGACTATTCCGAGAAGTATTACCGCGCGAGATTAAAACGCAACGTTTTAAGGACGATTATGAACTCGTCTATGCACATTCTCAGCAACGTTGGGTTGATTTTTGCGGTAATTTGGTGCAGTATTCGCTTAATGAGCGGAATGGAATTTGGCGC
>JAZSGC010000140.1:0-26935 GCA_045532525.1 Candidatus Scatosoma sp. | reverse complement strand
CGGGGTCTTGTGCGATTTTGAGTATTTCGTGCACGCGGTCTACCGTGACGTCCATTTTCTCCGCTATCTCTTCGGGCGTGGGTTCTCTGCCCAGCTCTTGCAAGAGTAGTCTTTGCACGCGCGTGAGTTTGTTAATCGTTTCTACCATATGCACAGGTATACGAATGGTACGGGCTTGGTCGGCAATGGCGCGCGTAATCGATTGACGTATCCACCACGTTGCGTACGTGGAGAATTTAAAGCCCTTTTGATAATCGAATTTTTCCACTGCTTTCATAAGCCCTAAGTTGCCTTCCTGAATCAAATCCAAGAAAAGCATACCTCTACCAACGTAACGCTTTGCAATGGACACAACCAAACGCAGGTTGGCTTCCGAAAGTCTTTTCTTTGCCGCCGCGTCGTTTTCCTGCATACGCTTCGCTAAATCAATTTCTTCGTCCGCAGAAAGCAAGGGCACGCGACCGATGTCTTTCAGATACATTTTTACGGGGTCGTCTAAGCCGATATCGGAAAGAGCTTGCTCGAAAAGCTCTCTATCTCTCGCGTCTTCATCGACGATTTGAATGCCCGCTTCGCCAAGGGATTTATAGACGAAATCCATTTGTCCTGCGTCCGTATCGTGCTTTTCCATAATATCGCAAAGCGCGTTGGTGGAAATGCTGCCCTTTTTGCCGTAGTTTGCAATAATGCCCGCTACAATTTCATTAAGCTGTTGCTCGGATATAGTCATTTGTTCATCCTCCGTTTATACCAAACGGGTCGCCCCGTTTCGTTTCCTTTTATTTTTTAATTACCGCAATTTTCACCGCAAAGCTAAAATTTCTTTAAACGGTTGAGTTCGTTTACCAGTTCGCCCACGCGCTTAGTCAGCGTTCTGCGTTCTTCCAGCTCCGTCGCCGCGGAAATGGCTTGGTTGCATTTGCTAATTTCCGCTTCCAGCTGTTCCCGCTTTAACGCGTTGACGCTGTCGGCAAAGAATTTTTCCGCCGTGGCGTTCGTCAGCTTGTCCCCGTAATTGAAATCGAGTATTTTGTTGAACTCAGGGCTGCTTTCGCCGAATATATCAAACACGTCGATGGGACGAATTTGTTCGCCGCTTTGCTCTTGATGGCAAATATAATCGGAAATCATCCCCTGCGTTTCGTCCGCAAAATCAATTTCACGCAAATTAAAGGTTTTTGCATAGGGCGCGGAAAACAGCTTCGCCGCCAAAATAAAGCGTTTGGCTTTTACCGATTTGTCCGTTTCCGTGTCCGTTTCAATAATTCGCGGTTTGGGAATTGCCGTCACCTGCGCCGCTTCGCCGCCGTCCTTTTTCACGTTCTCCAAGTCGCGCTCTATCGCTTGCTTGGTAACGCCCAGCTTTGCGCTGAGTTTTTTCACCAGCTCTTCCTTTACGCTTTCGCTTTCCGCTTCGGAAACAATTTTCAACGCTTCGCCTAAGAAACGGCGTTTTTCCGACGTATCGGAAAGGTCGTATTTTTGTTCGGCGTAATGCAGCTTAAAATCGATGAGCGGCATCGCTTCGTCCAAGCATTTTTGATAGACGTCCTTGCCCTGCTTTACCACGTCGTCGGGGTCTGCGCCTTCGGGCAAAGGAACGACGCGGACGTTCAGCCCTTCTTCTTTGAGAATTTCCAAGCCGCGTATGGTATTTTTTTGCCCCGCGAAATCGCCGTCGTAGCTAATAAGCACGTTGTCCGAATACCGCTTAACAAGCCGCGCCTGTTCTTTGGTGAGCGCCGTACCCATTGACGCGACGACGTTTTCAAAGCCCGCTTGGTACAAGGATATCGTATCCATATACCCTTCCACAAAAATGACGTTGGGTATCGCCTGCTGACGTTTGAGCTTTTTAAGCAGGTTGACGTTGTACAGCGTTTTGCTCTTATTAAAAAGTAAAGTTTCCTTGGTGTTTTTGTATTTGGCGAAATCCTTTTTCTCCAAAATTCTGCCGCCGAACGCCACCACTTCGTCAAAGGCGTTGATAATCGGGAATATCAGCCGTCCGCCCTGCGCGTCGATGAGCCGTCCGCTTTTGCTTTCCTGCAACACCCCGCTATCCAAAAGGTCCTGCTTATAAAAACCCTTGCCCGCCAAGAAATCGGGGAGTCCGTAGAAATCCAGCGACGCGCCCAGTCCAAATTTTTTCACCGTCGTCGGGGATAAGCCGCGACGGGAAATATACTGCAAATGCGCTTCCGCACGCTCGTCGCCGCTGTATAGGTTGGACAAGTAAAACCTTGCCGATTCCAGCATAATTTTCGCCAACGAATCCCGCTTTTTCTTCATTTGCAGCGCGCGCTCGTTATCGAAATTCCCTTCGGGAACGGTCATCTTCGCCCTTGCCGCCAAAATGCGCACCGCGCCGATGAAATCCGTGCTTTCGATCTCTTGCACGAACCGCACCACGTCCCCCGAAACACCGCAACCGAAGCAATGATAAAACTGGTCGGCTTCGCTCACCGAAAAGGACGGCGTACGCTCGTGGTGGAAGGGACAGCAAGCCCAATGGTTTCCGCCCTTTCTATCCAACGCAACGTAGCTGCGCACGACTTCGACGATGTCGTTTTTTTGTTTTAACGCCCGTAAAAATTCGGCGTCTATACCTTTGCCGCTCACGAAAGCGCACCTCCTATCGAAAAGGTCGAAGGGATAAAAATACTTTCAAATACGGTGACGGCGTATCTATCCGTCATCCCCGAAAGATAGTCGCAAACGACCCGTTCCTTTCCGTCTTTTTCCAAAAGCTTTAAATACCGCGCGGGCAGCTTGTCTACGTTCGTCATAAAATACTCGAACATCTGCGTAAGCATACGGGCGGCGCGTTCTTGAATTACCTTATTCGACCAAGCGTAAACGCGTTCAAACATAAAATCGCGCAGGGCGTTGGTCGCGCCCATCACTTCGTCAGACATACGCACGAACGGCTTGCCGCTGGAATGGCTGTAAATATCCGCTATCGCGGTGTTGATACGCTCTTTGGTTTTTGCACCCAACCGTTCCACCGCGGCTTTGGGCAAATCCTTTTCTTGAATAATCCCCGCGCGAATGGCGTCTTCAATGTCGTGGTTAATATAGGCGATTCTATCCGCAAGCGAAACGGCTTCGCCTTCTAACGTAGCGGGCTTCCCCGAGCTTTTGTGTTCCAAAATTCCGTCGCGCACTTCTAAGGTGAGATTAAGCCCCCGCCCATTCTTTTCAAGCACGTCGACAACGCGCAAGGATTGCTCGTTATGCATAAAGCCCGTACTGGAAAGCTGCGCCAGTACCTTTTCGCCAACGTGTCCAAACGGCGTATGGCCAAGGTCGTGCCCCAAAGCAATCGCCTCCGCCAAATCTTCGTTTAAACTCAACGAACGGGCAATGGAGCGCGCGATTTGCGAAACGTCCAGCGTATGGGTCAAGCGGGTGATGTAGTGGTCGCCTTCGGGCGCAAAAAATACCTGCGTTTTATTTTTTAAGCGTTTGAAAGAATTTGCGTAAATAATCCGATCGCGGTCGCGTTGGAATTCCGTGCGGAAATCGCAAGCCTTTTCTTCGCGCGCCCTGCCCTTCGTTTGCGAAGAACGGATAGCGTACGGCGATAAAAAAGCATTCTCCTGTTCGCATATTTTTTCTCTTACGGTACGTATTGTTTGTTCCGTCATAGATCTTCCCCTTTCAAGCGTTTGTTTGCGCTTATCTATTTATACCCGAAAAATATATTATTTAAATAATATATTCGACAAAACTTTTTTATTTTCTCTTTTTTTGCAAAACTTTTTTAAATTTTTTTTAAATTTTAACGCTTTCGTTATGTTTTTAGCGGAAATAGAGTAAAGAAACCGCTTTTCCTTTCGTTTTTTATCCACGCAAAATCTATGTATGAAAAAGCTTCAACGCGTACCTGCCCCCGCCATTTTATCAATTTAAACAAAAAAATCGCCGTTTTTTCACGACGATTTTTTATGTATACAATTTGATTTTCGCTGTATCAAGCGGCGGTTGCCTGCGATGCACGCGCTTGCTTTTTTAAGTTGCTTTCCAGTAAAATTTCTAATTTATAGCAATTATACCGCAAAACGAAGATTGTAGGCAAATTCAGCAATAGATTTACGATTGCCACGGGAATAGAAAGGGCAAGCCACGTTTTGGAAATGGGAAAGAGCAGCAGCACCAAGAAACCCAAAAACAACGTAAAGAAATGCCCGATTTGCCCATAACAAGCTTCCAAAAGAAATCTTTCTACGTATTCCACGCTTTTGGGGTCGGCAATTTTATTTTTGCGAAACCCTGTGAAATGCCCGATTTCGGGGATTTTATCCTTCCATTTGCGGATTTTCAGTTTCTCGTAAAATTTCTTTTCCTTGGCGGAAACGGTGAAAATTTTCTTATCGTGCCTTGCGCATTTTTTAGGCAACGCCCGCGCAACCCCACACACCGTGCCGTCAATGACAATCGACAGCACTACGGCAATGGCGGTAAACCCTAGCGTAACGAAAAAATTCGCTTCGTATATCCACGTTACCGCGCCTGCAATCAGCAGCGAGCAAACGGTGATGACGCATAAGTACAATATCATACCTGTTCCCCCGTCTTTTGCGCGTTTTGCAGGGCTTGTTCGGTCTTTTCGGCCCCTTCAAGCCCATTCGTTTCCCTTTCGTCACCGTACGTGAGCGGAATACCGTACACTTCTTCGTACTTTGCTTTGCAAAGGGCGTACGCTTGGTCCTTCATTTGTTCCGCACCCTGTTTTTCGCCAAGGGACGCGTTGGGATAAATGGGCGGCATAATGTGCAGCGTCATACGCTGAATGGGATAGCCGTCGCCGTCCAAACGCTCGTCGTCGCGCATCGTGATAAAGGTGGGCAAAACGGGTACGCCCGCGCGATACGCCATTTTAAAGCCGCCAACCTTGAACGGACGGGGCTTGCGGTAGTTCCACCACATACCCTGTTCGGGGTAAATCAAAATACTTTCCCCAGCCTTTAACAACGTGTTCACCGCGGACATAAAATTCATCATCGTGCGGCGATTTCTGGACAGGGGTAAGGTGTTACAATGCCTAAATAAGTACCCGTACAATCCGGGGAAATTCGTATAGTTGCCTTCGCGAATGACCTTGTAAAGATATTTTTTAGGCAACGCTTTACGAATACAATGGAATACGGCGTAATTATCGAACGGGTGAAAATGGTTACAGGTGACGATCGCCCCGTTTTGCAAGGCGGAAAGATGTTCTTCGCCCGTTACACCTTCAATGACGAGAATATCCTTTTTAATTAAATTCAAAAAGTATCTATCCCCGATAACGTTTGCGATTTTTCTACCGATTTTGCTGGACAGTTTTTTGCAGAGATAATCCACCTTATCCGGCAAAAGCTCAGGCGCTTCGGGGTCGTTTTCTACGTCTTCATCAAAACGGCCCGCGCGTTCATATTCCCGTATTCTTTGTAATACTTCGCGACGGCCTTGTGAAATCTTCAACTCGTCCATAGCGCTCTCCTTTGTGTTAGTTTACCTTCCCGTAACGCTTACCGTATACCTTAAAATAACCGTCGGGGCGGTCGATTTCGCTTTGCGCCAAGGCTTTCAGGCTGGCTTCGCAGTCTTTTGCGCCTTGCACGCCTTGCTCGTTAAAATTATCCTTCATACCCTTGATCAGGTCGTAAAACTCCGTCTTTTCCGCATATTCCCAAAAATATTCTTGATAGGGAATATCGCAAAAATTCCAAGGCTTCCACGTCATCAAATAATGCACGATGCGCAAATCTTCGCGCGCAAGTCTATCGGGCGCGATGGGAGATTTGTTCCAAGCGCGGGGCAGGCGAAGCACTCTGTCTTGACAAAGCACGTTGAGATAGTCTTCGTCCTGAATGACCGTGAATTTATATCTCTTTAAAAGGTTGGCAAATTTTTCGTAAAAGCCTTCTTCGCGGAAGCTTTTCAAATTCATCAAAATAACGCCTGCATTAAAGAAATAATCGGGGTTTAAGCCGTCCACTTCGGTGACGTAACGCTTATACACTTCAAACGAATTTACCCCTTCGCAGGGTGCGCCGCCGATAAGATTATTGCCCAAATCATAGTGGTATAATTCGCTGACGTCCCCTAAAATAACGGTGTCGCAATCCAAATACAACGCCTTATCATACTGCGGGAACATCTCCGCAATGAACACACGGAAATAGGTGGTCTTGCTGTAATAATCGCGAATATGCAAATGCGCCGCAATCTCTTTCAAGCGTTCGGTCACGTCCACGAACTGGATATGAAAGCCCGATTTTTCGTTGTAGCGCAAAATCTTTTCTTCATAATCCTTATCCACGCCCGAATGCAGTACGTACATTTCGTAATCGTATTCGCGCGAAGAATTTTCCCAAATGGATTCCAGCGTAATAGAAAGAAAAGGCAAATACTTGTTGTCCGTAGCAAAAAAGATGGGAACAATCCCTTTCTTTTCTTTTGCTTCGCCGCGCTTATTTTCTTCGGCCTTGGACGCGCCCCTATCCGCCTTCACGGGCGTAGTGAGCGGAACGTCCGCTTCATTCCAGCCTAATCTACAAAATCCATTTTTTTCGTTTGTTTTTTCCATAGGTATTTTCTCCGTTCACTTTATTGCAACGCACTCGCAGCGCCGCACGCAACAGTTTAATCATACCTTATTTTTCCTAAAAATACAACCTATCTATCCCGCGTTTTTCTCTATCAAACCTTTTGTCACTCTATCCTATGACATTTTACGCTCTACTGAGAGTAGATGGCCACTCTACTGTGAGTAGAATTCCCGTTTTTCTCTGAAAAAATCAGGGTTTTATTTGGCTTTCCGCTTCATTTTCCAAAAGAATGGTGACAGGCCCGTCGTTGTATTGCTCGATTTTCATATCCGCACCGAATACCCCTTTTTTTACGGAAATGCCGTACGATGACAGCTCCTTTGCCGTGTATTCGTATAACGGCTGCGCGCGTTCGGAGCGTTCCGCCAAGGTGAAGCTGGGACGGTTTCCGTGCGACGCGTCGCCATATAAAGTGAACTGTGAAACGAGCAACACTTCGCCGCCGACGTCCTTGACGGACAAATTCATTTTTCCATTCTCATCTTCAAAAACGCGCAAGCTTGCAATTTTTTTGGCGATATACGCCGCTTGTTTTTCCGTATCTCCGACCCTAACGCCAAGAAAAACGGTAAGTCCGAACGGGATTTCCGAAACCGTAACCCCGTCCACCGTAAGGCGGGTTTGTTTTACTCTTTGTACAACCGCTTTCATAATATTTTCCTTTAAAAACGCGCAAAGGAATGCAGGATAAAAATCCCGCATTCCTAAGTTGCTTGTATTTAGCGTATGTGGTTTGAATTATACGCGGCTCATATATTCGCCCGTTCTCGTATCGATACGAATGGTTTCGCCTTCTTCTACGAACATCGGAACTTGAATGGTTGCGCCCGTTTCTACCTTTGCGTTTTTCATAACGTTGGTAGCGGTGTTGCCCTTTACGCCGGGTTCCGCTTCGATAACTTTAAGCTCAACGAAGTTTTCGGGTTCCACCGAGAATGCCTTGCCGTAAAGGAATTTTACGGTAACCGTATCGTTTTCCTTGATATATTTCAACGCTTCTTCTACTTGATCGAAGGTAAGCATTTCTTGGTTGTATTCTTCGTCCATAAATACGTAGAATTCGCCGTCGTAGTAGGAATACGTCATCTTCTTCGTTTCTACCTGTGCCGTTTCAAGCTTTGCGGTGGGGTTGAAGGTTTCGTTGGACAATACTTGTCCCGTAACTACGTTCTTCAACGTACATCTTACGAACGCCGCGCCTTTGCCGGGCTTAACGTGCTGGAAATCGGTAACGGTGTAAACGCCGCTCTTGTATTCGAAAGTTACGCCTTTACGAATGTCGCCTGCCAAAATCTGTGCCATACAATTTTTCTCCTTGTATTCTATTTATTATTTTCTTTTTAATATAATGAGATTTCTATCCGTTTTGGACATAAAACTCTTCACTTTTCCGTCTTTTAACGTCACCGTATCTTCAATACGAATGCCGTATTCGCCCGCTTTGTAAACGCCGGGCTCGTCCGAGAACACCATACCGTCGCAAAGGACTTGCTCGCCTTTAATGCTCAGCGAAGGGCGTTCGTGCACTCTTAACCCGATACCGTGCCCCAAGGAATGGGTAAACAGCTCGCCGTAGCCGCAAACGATTAAGTGGTTGCGCGCGATGGCGTCCGCTTCAATCCCCGTCATACCGCTGACCAAATTTTCCTTGACCAGCTCGTGTGCGGTAAGCACCGCTTGGTATGCCTTTTTGAATTCTTCGTGTTTGCCGTCGTCACCGAACAAGAAGGTGCGGGTGATATCCGAGCAATAACCATTGACCTTGCAGCCGAAGTCGATGAGAATTTCATCGCCGAACTTCAATTTAGTTTCCCCTGTTTCGTGATGGGGTACGGCGGCGTGCGCGCCAAACGCTACGATGGTATCAAAGGACGGACCTTGCGCGCCGAGCTTACGCATTTTATATTCGAGCAGCGCCGCAACTTCCGTTTCCGTCATTCCTTCTTGGATGTCGGGCAACAACTCGTTGAACGCGTCTTCCGCAATTTCGCAAGCCTTTTGAATGCAGGCAAGCTCCCACTCGTTTTTCGTTTCCATCAACGGAAACAGCGTGCTGTCCGCTTCCACGAGCTTGACGCCGATTTTTTCAAGCTTCAAAAAGTCGGAGTGGCTGGTTTCATCAAAGGAAACGGCAACGATTTTGTAATTTTTAAGAATGTCGGAAATTTTCGTTTTGCCCCAAAGCACGGGCGTAACTTCCGTACCCGCAAACAGCTTTTCCGCCGCTTCGATATAGCGGGAATCGGTATACAGCGTTACGCCGTTTTTATCCACGAGCACCGCGCCGTTTTCGGGCGCAAAACCCGTTACGTAACGCATCAAAAACTCGCAGGTGACAAACAAAGCTTCCGCTTTTAACTTAATTTGATTAAAAACTTTTTTACCATTCGTTTGTATCATAGTAATATTTTAGCAAAAAAAACTGCTTTCGTCAAGTATACGGCGGTATTTTTATGCGCCAAAGTACACGTTTTTCATATATTTTGCGTCTTCCGCCTGCGTTCCCGCCGATTCGCTGACGATATACGGTTGCAAATTCAATTCCTTCAAGGCTTGCGCAAGCGGTTCAAATTCCGGCCCATACACTTCGTCTTCAAAGGTTAAATGCTTGATTTCGCCTTTTGCGGAATACATAATCTTAGAAAAATGTACGTGGAAATTTTTCATTCGGTCGTAGCCGAGCTCGTCTATCATATACTGCAAGCGGGATTTATAATCTTCCACCCCTTTCAGCGTGCCCTGTTCCCGCGCGTTGATATGCCCAAAATCGACGCAAGGCGTAAAAACGGGGTCTATCTTGCAAAAACGGACGATTTCTTCCACCGTGCCGATTTGGGCGAGCTTGCCCATCGTTTCGGGACAGAACATCAAGTCCTGCATATCGTTTAAATATATGTAGTCGCGTAAGATTTTTAAGCGGTCTTCCGTGAGCGCAACCGCAGCTTCTCTGGTCGCTTTGCCCTGCGCCGCGGGGTGGAAAACCACACGCTTCCCGCCCATCAGTTTGAGCATTTTTGCGCTGTCTAACACGTAGCCGTAGGACTTTGCCGCCATCTCGTCGTCGGGGTTGGCAAAGTTGATGAAATACGGTGCGTGGACGGAGATTTCTACGTCCGCCGTCCGAAAGGCTTCGCCAATGGAAATCGCCTTATCCTCGGACATTCTCACCCCCCTGCCAAAGGAGTATTCAAAGCAGTCTAAACCGCGGTTTTTAACGAACGCCGCCGCTTCTTCCGTATGGGAAAAGCCTTCCGCATAGAAGCTTTCGCAGTTGCCGCTTGGTCCAAATTTAATCATTTTTTCTCACCCTTGAAAATATCGTCTATCTCGCACATTTTTTTGTATATTTGTTTTGCCATCAAAGCAAATCCGTAATCGGTGGGATGACAACCGTCCACCGCAAAATTCCAACTATCTATTTTGCCATAAAAGCGTTTTCCCGATAAGAAAAACACCTTTTCGTCCCCCGCCTTTTTAGCTTTTTCGTAGGTGGAACGAATAATTCTTATCCTTCTTTCCCCTTCCTTGTCGCGCGTGTAATCAGGTTTTGTAATAAACAAAATCGGCGTATCGGGACAAGCTTTTCTATACTGCACATACAAAGGGTAATGGGTATGTTCCAAGTAACCCGCATTCGGCGCGTTGTGGTCGTAATCGCAAACGAACAGTGAGCAAGGTATCGTCGTTAAATAATCCACCATCGTTTTTTCAGCCTTGGCATTACCGCTGAACCCTAAATTGATAAAATCGATAGCGTTTTTCTTGCAAATCAAAGCTTGATACGCATTATCAGGACGGCTTGCACAACCGCCTTGGGTAATAGACGAGCCGTAATACAATATAGGCAATACGTCGCGATAGGGCTTCCCCTGCTTCACCAACGCGTTTTCATCTAAAGCAACCGACAACGAACACACGTTGTTATACAAAGGGAAATATAAAACGTATTCCCGCATCGTTTCGCCCATTAGCGAAGCCGCCGCCATATATCCGTCGTTTTCACCAGGACGGGGCGCAAGATTTGCGATAAATCTTTCTCCCTTTTCCGTCTTTTCAAATAAAGAAAATCCCGAAGAAGCGGTGAACGGCATATGTGGCATTGCTTCCAACGCGCTATACGTTACGGCAATTTCAAATAGCTTGGAATTGGTTGCAAAACACAATCTCCCGCCCGCCGTGTGCTTGGAAAGATACGCGACGCCGTCGCTGACCGTTTCCGCAACGTTTAAGGGCATACGAACAAAACGTTTTTCTTGCTCGTCGTATCGTACGCCGTGTAGAGAAAAATATTTAGACGGAATTTCATACCTTGCCTTCCCGTCGGATACAACCAAAGGTTGCGCTTTAAAATTTTCGTCTATTTTAGAAATATCCATACATATACCACTTACTGCGTTTTAATAGAACGCACGTCCTTTTCAAGCTGTTTTTTCAATTCATCTATACTTTCAAACTTCGTAACGTCGCGGAGATAGCGTATAAATTCCACTTTTAATTTTTTGCCGTACAAGTCCCCGTCGAAGCCGTCTAAATAGGTTTCCGTTAAAATTTGCGCGTTGTCAAACGTGGGGCGCGCACCGTAGTTGGTAATGCCTTTATACCTTTTGCCGTCCACGCATACGCGCGTTTCGTACACGCCTTGCTTTAAGGGAAATTTCTCTTTGGGATACGCAATATTCGCCGTAGGAAAACCGAGCGTTCTACCGATTTGACGGTCTTTTATCACTTCGCCAAGCAAAAAGAAATTTTCGCCAAGCATTTCGTTGACTTTTTGAATTTCACCGCCCGAAAGCAGGGTTTTTATCACGCGCGTGCTGATTTTTTCGCCGTACATTTTTATAAGCGGCTGCACTTCAACGCGTACCTGGGTGGCTTGTTTTATCATTTTGGGCGTGCCGAGCGCACCCAAACCAAAGCGGAAATCTTCCCCGCAAACGAAAAGCTTGGGGTGAAACTCCGCCACGAGCTTTTGCAAAAATACTTCGGGGGAAAGGTCTTTAATTTCCGCGAACGGCAGTTCGAACACGAAATCCGCGCCGCTTTCACGGAAAATATCTTCCCGTTCTTCAAAGGTAAACAAATTTTCCTGCGCCTTGCCGCCGACGATGGTCATCAACCCGACGGGCAAACCGCTTTGTTTCGCGCACGACAAAAGCCGACGATGCCCTAAATGCAAGCCGTCGAAACCGCCCAGCAGCATTGCGCTGCCCTGCAAGCTATTCTTTTCCGTGAACCAAACCGTTTTTAACATAACTTCGTTTTTGCTTTCGCTTTGCCGTTTTTCACTTCCGCAAGTCCGTAAAAAGCGTCCTTTTGATAGATTTTATACGTACCGTCTTGCGCCGATACGAACACCGTCATTCCGTGAAAAAGCTTTTCCATATCCTTTTCGGGCAGGCGTAAATCGGAAAACGGCAACACCCTTTGCGTGGGGATTATTCGTTCTTCCAGCCATTGTAAGTCGGGGTCTTTTTCTAAATCGGCAAAGTCGATGGCATTTGGCAACGTAAACGCGCCGCTCTGCGTGCGGCAAAGCGCGCTCATCACCGCTTTGGTATCCAGCGCCGCCGCAATATCCCTTGCCAGCGAGCGGATATACGTGCCGCCGCCGCAACGGATTTTCACGCGAAAGGTATCTTCCTTTTCCGACAGCCGTTCCAAAAGCTCCATTCCGTAAATATGCACTTTTTTAGGCGGAAGTTCAAACTCCACCCCCGCGCGCGCCAACTCATAGCCCCGCTTGCCATTTACGTTTTTTGCGCTGTACTTGGGCGGTACTTGTAAAATGTCCCCAAAAAAGGTGGGTAAAACGGCTGCAATTTCCCCTTCACTGGGTACACGCCCCCCATAAACAAGCGTCCCCGTGGAATCCAAGGTATCCGAATCCACCCCAAACGTAAACTCTGCGATATACTCCTTTTCCTTTTCTAAAAAATAATCGAAAAGCCGAGTCGCGTTGCCCACGCCGACGGGTAAAACGCCGCTTGCCAACGGGTCGAGCGTGCCCATATGCCCGCAGGGCACGCCCGTGAGCCATTTCAGCTTATTCACGACCGTGGACGACGTAATGCCCGACGGTTTGTTGACGTTAAAAAAACCAAAGGTTTTGATTTGTTCCGTTCTTTTCACGTTGCGCTCCGTTTAACGAAGTTCGATACCGAGTTTAAATTTGAGATTGCCCAAAATCTTTTTTACAAAACCGTCTAAAACTTCGGGCGTGAACGCCTTTTCCGCCTGCATATCGGGCGTGAACGTCAACGTAAACGCCATACTCTTTTTCCCTTCGGGGATTTGTCCGCCGCGATACACGTCGAACAGTCTTGCCTTGGTCACGTACTTGCAAGAGTGCAACAGCACGTTTTCGATTTCCGCGCAGGTGAGCTTTTCATCGACGAGCAACGCAAGGTCGCGGTCGACTGCGGGGAATTTGGGCAGGTTGGCATAACGAATTCCGTCGTCCAAAGCCGCTTCCAACGCCGTCATATCCAGTTCGCCAAGGTAGACCTTTTTATCCAAACCAAGCGAAAGGGCAATAGCAGGGTCGAGTTCACCGAAACAACCGACGATTTGCTTACCGAAAAGTACGTATGCGGAAACACCGGGGTGCAGGTAGGATTTTTCCGCGCGTTCATAGCTGAAATCCACGTGGAAAACTTGGGCAATACGCTCAATTGCGCCCTTCATATCGAAGAAATCGTTTTTGCCCCCCCAAATGCCGAGCACGACGTGCTTGCGTTCTTCGGGCTGTTCTCCCGCCGCCGTATTACGGGGAACGTAAACGTTCGCCGTTTCAAACTGTCTGCCTTCGTCGTTGCCGCGGCGGATATTACGTACGGCGTTCATCAGCATCGACGGCGCAAGGAAAGTACGCATCACCGAAAGCTCTTCGCTGATGGGGTTGAGTATGCGCACCGCGTTGCGTTCCGCCGCGTCCGCGGGAAGCTTCATCAAATCGAAATCCTTGGGCGAATAGAAGGAATAGTTATACGCTTCCGAAAAGCCCTGCGTACGCAAAAGGCTCTTTAAATGCGCTTTCTGCTTTTGCGCTTCGGTAAGCCCGGCGCCCGTCACGCTTGCCTTTTCTAAGAAGGTAGGTACGATATGGTCATAGCCGTACATACGGATAATTTCTTCCGCCAAATCGGGGTAGCCGTCCACGTCGTCGCGGTAACCGGGAACGGTCACGGAAAGAGTATCCCCGTCAATCTTCGGCTGGAAATTTAAACGGGTCAAAATGCTTTGAATTTCCGCGTTGGGCACTTCAATACCCAAAAGCGCGTTGATTTTTGCAACGCTTGCCGTCATTTTACGGGGCGTCAAATCCGTCGCGCAAACGTCTTGGCACAGGTTTGTTACTCTGCCGCAGCCGAGTTCCTCGATAAGGTGCAGGGCTCTGTCCATACCGTAGCTGTTGGTGTACGCGTCTACGCCCTTTTCAAAGCGGGACGAAGAATCGGAAGACTGACCCAGCGCACGAGAAGTTTTTCTTACGTTATCGCGCGCGAATTTTGCCGACTCAAAGAATACGTTTTTCGTCGTCGATTTAATTTCGCTGTTCAAGCCGCCCATAATCCCCGCCAGCGCAACGGGCTTTTTGCCGTCGCAAATGACGAGATTGTCCGTTTTTAAGGTGAATTCCTTTTCGTCGAGCGTGACGATTTTTTCACCGTTTTGCGCTCTGCGCACTACGATTTTTCTATCGCCTAAGTCGTCCGCGTCAAACGCGTGCATCGGCTGCCCCATTTCCAACAAAACGAAGTTGGTAATATCGACGATGGGAGAAATGGAACGAATACCCGAAAGTGCCAAACGCTTTCTCATCCAAGCGGGAGAAACGCCGCCTTGGACGTCTTCCACGTAATGCCCTACGTAGCGGGGGCAAAGGTCGGGGGCTTGCACTTCCACCGTAACGGGCGCAGCGTTGGTTTCGTGCGCCGTATACGATACGTCGGGGGCTTTGAGCGGTTTACCAAGTACTGCAGCCACTTCGCGCGCAATCCCTAAAATGCATTGACAATCCGCGCGGTTGGGCGTAACGAAAATATCAAAGATCCAGTCGTCCAAACCTACGATTTTCTTAATATCTTCTCCCACGGGCGAATCTTTCGCCAAATCCAACAGCCCGTTGACTTCCGCGCCGGGATAGAAATCGTCGTTGATGCCAAGCTCTTCCCCCGAGCAAAGCATACCGAAGGATTCCACGCCGCGCAGTTTTCCCTTTTTGATTTTCTTGACGGCGTCGGGGTTCTTTTCCAAAATTTCGGGATTGCTTTCCACCACCGTTGAACCGTCCAAAGCGCAAGGCGTTTTCATACCCACGTATACGTTGGGCGCGCCCGTTACGATTTGAATTTCCCTGCCGTACTCTTCCCCGCAATCCACCACGCAAATTTGCATATGGTCGCTGTCGGGATGGGGCGTCAGCGCCTTGACTTCCCCAACGACGACGCGGTTGATTTTGCTGCCTAAATAGGAAAGTTCTTCTACTTCAAACCCACACGAGAACAGCTTTTCGGCAAGCTCCTGTGCGGAAACGTCGATGTCTACGTAATCTTTTAACCAACTGAAAGGTGCTTTCATTTTTCTTCTCCCCCTTAGTCTTCAAACTGTTCTAAGAAACGAACGTCGTTTTCGAACAGCGTTTTGATATTGTTAATGCCGTATTTGAGCATTGCGATACGCTCCACGCCCATACCGAACGCAAAGCCCGTGTATTCGTCGGGGTCTACGCCGCAGTTTTCCAGCACGCGACGGTTCACCATACCCGCGCCAAGAACTTCGATCCAGCCCGTACCCTTGCAAAGACGGCAACCCTTGCCGCCGCATTCCGAACAGCTTAAATCAACTTCCACGCTGGGTTCGGTGAACGGGAAATAGGACGGACGAAGGCGCACCTTCGTGCTATCCGAAAACATTTTGCGCGCAAATTCGCCAAGCATACCCTGCAAGTCGCAAAGAGTGATGCCCTTGTCTACGACAAGCCCTTCCATTTGGTGGAACATAGGCGAGTGCGTTGCGTCGTCGTCCGAACGGAACACTCTGCCCGGCGAAAGAATTTTAATGGGCGGAGTTTCCTGCTCCATTACACGGATTTGCCCCGCCGAAGTCTGTGTGCGAAGCAATAAATTTTCCGCAAGATAAAAGGTATCCTGCATATCGCGTGCAGGGTGGTCCTTGGGGGTGTTGAGCGCGGTAAAATTGTAGTAATCCGTTTCGATTTCAGGACCTTCAAATACCTTGAAGCCCATACCCGCGAAAATGTCGATGAGCTGATTTTTTACCAGCGTAATGGGGTGCAGCGCACCCGCCTTATAGGCTTTTCCGGGCATCGTGATGTCGATGCGTTCGTCCGCGTACTTCTTTTCCATTTCCATTTGCCGAACGACTGCCGCGCGCGCTTCAAACTTGGCTTCCATATCCTGCTTGAACTCGTTGACGATTTTACCAAACGTGGGGCGGTCTTCCTTGGCAAGGTCTTTCATACCGCTCATAATGCCTTTGAGCTGGGTTTGGAACTTTACTTTCAGCTCGTAAAGCGCCCTACCCGTTTCCGTTTGCTGCATTGCGGCGGTAATCTCCGCGCGCAGGGCTTCGATTTTTTCTTTCATAGTTATCTCCTTATCGGTTACGATTGATTTTTTACTTGCTTTTAGCAGGTCGGCTTTTGCGATTGCAGCTATTTAGGCATAGATAACAAAAACGCCCTGCGCGCCATAGGATTTTTCCTTGGCGCGCAGGGCGAATTTCTCCGCTGTACCACCTGCGTTTATACGGTGTTTGCCGTACCTTGTTTTACGCGTAACGCCGCGCCGCGCGTTCCTTCCTACCCCGTAAACGGCTCAAAAGGACAGCTCCAAAGTGAAAGGGAATCTACCCTTGCTCAGCCCGCCTTTCAGCCTAAGGACGGCGCTCTCTTTATAAGCAAATTTGGGGAAATACCCGCTTTTTCATCGCCTTTGATTTGGTTGTGCTTTCTCTTGCAATTATTCCGCTTTTTCTTCCGCGGGAGCTTCCGCTTCCTGCGCTTTTTCGGTTGTTTCCGCCGCTTCGGTCGCCGCAACTTCTTCGCTTACTTCCGTTGCTTCTTCCGTTTTTTCTTCTTCGGGGAGCGGGGGAGCGATACGTTCTAACAGCGCGCGGATTTCACCGAGCAATACCGTAGGCGCGTTTGCTTTTTCTTCCGCGATACGAGCCGCTTCTTCTGCCGCCGCCTTTTCCGCCGCTTCTTTTGCCTTTGCTTCCGCTTCCGCCGCCGCAGCCGCTTCCGCTACGCGTTGTGCATAAATCGCCTTTGCCGCCTTGCGGGAAACCTTTTCTTCCTTACGGATTTTCTTGATTTCTTTCTTTCTTTCGGAAGCGAATTCCGCTGCAAACTTCTTGTTGTTTTCCGCTACCTTGTTAATCGTACGCACGATAAGGAACAAGACGAATGCGGTAATAAAGAAATTGATAATCGTCGTAATCAGCGAGCCCCAGTCTACGTAGATGGAGTTTGCAAGGTCGAGCACCTTTTTCACTACGCCGTCAATTTCTACTTGCGTATATGCGGGACGTAACACCCAAACCGCACCTGCAAGACCGTCGCCCTTCGTTGCGAGCGCAATCAAGAAATTAACGATGGGTTTTAATACAAAATTACTCAATCCGTTTACGATTGCCGTAAACGCGCCGCCGACGATAACACCGACAGCCATATCCAGCACGTTGCCGCGCGTGATAAACTTCTTAAACTCATCAAAAAACTTTTTAATAGGATTCGGCTTCTTTTCCTTTTTTTCTTTTGCCATAGTATAACTCCTTTCCCAACGGCTATGCCGTTCAGTTTTTTACATTATACTATTTGACACGGATTTTGTCAACAAAAAACGCGTTGATTTTCCGTTTTTACACGGTTTCAACGCATTTTTTCCATCCTGATTTTGCGTATTCTTCCACTTTTGTGGAATTTTGGCGTTTTCACAAAGCTTTAAATGGATTTCCCGCCGATGGGCAACGGCGTTTGTTTGCACAGTTCTTCCATAAGCGCGGCGTCCTTTTCCGTTTCCCGAAGCAAGCGGGAAAGCTCCCCTTCGATTTCCTTGCGCTCGGCAAATTTTACGCCTTGCGCATAGCGGAATTGCAGGCTTTTTTCAAAAAAATACATATCCTTTACGCTGTCCTTTTCATTGAGCGTAATTTCACGTTTTTCCAGTTTCATTGATTTTCACCTCGTACCTGCCCCTTTGCTTTTGCGTCTTTTGGGTTTCCGTACAGCAAAATTTCCAGCGCCTTTTCCCGATCCTTATGCCGCTTTTCCAGTTCTTCCATCTTCTTGGATAAATGCGCGTCGATAAGCAATCGGGAGTACACTCCCGCCTTTTTGGAAGCCAAATCTTCCATTTGCCTTAGCGTTTCTAAATATTCTAACTCGTTTGCCGTCAGTTCGTAACTTGCCTGCATAAAAAAACACCCCCGTAGCCGCAGTATACGGTTTACGGGGGATTTTTATACCTTACGTTTATTTTTTCTTGTTGGGGTTGCCCGATTTTGCATAATCGCAAAGGGTTTTTAGCGTACAAGCTTCGCAGTTTGGCCGCTGAGAATGACACACCCGCCTGCCGTGATAAATCAGCCAGTGATGCGCTTTTGCCCAGTCGGATTTAGGAATAGCTTTGTTTAATCCCGCTTCTACTTCAAGCGGCGTTTTGCCTTTGGCAAGCCCCAAACGGTTACTCACGCGGAATACGTGGGTATCCACCGCAATCGCCGCGCCGCCAAACGCCACCGAGTATACGACGTTCGCCGTCTTTTTTCCCACGCCTGCAAGGCTCATCAACGCTTCCACCGTTTCGGGAACCTCCCCGCCGAATTTTTCGATAATGTCTTTGCTTGCGGAAAGGATATGCTCCGCTTTCATACGGTAAAAGCCGCAAGAAAAAATATAGCGTTCCAGCTCCGTTTGCGTAAGCGTGAGCATCGTCTGCGGCGTGTTGTGGCGTTGAAAAAGAATTTCCGTAACCTTATTCACACGCTCGTCCGTGCATTGTGCGGATAAAATCACCGCCACCAACAGCTCGTACGGGGTAGAAAAACGAAGCGCAGGTTTTGCGTCGGGATAAAGTTTTTCCAGTTCGGCAAGCGCCGAAATTTTATCGGAAGCTTTCATAGTGGGTATAGTATAACACGTTGCCGCTAAAATTGCAAGCGTTTGTTTAAGCTTTACTCCATTTTAAGTTCAACGCGTACCTGCTACCGCTCTTTATGCCAAGCGTAGGGCGTTAGCGAAAGCTTTCCGCCCAAAAAATCCATTTTATAAAAGCCTTTAAAGGACGAATATTTTCCCGTTTTTAATATTGCGCTTGCTCTTGCCGCGTCCCTGCTATCGAACCGAACGCACAGTCCGCAGCCGATACGCGCTTCCTTGGGTGTGGGCACGGTCGTTGCCGACACGCCGTATTTTTGTAACCGTTCCGCATAATCTAAGCTATGCGACCGAGAACGAAAAACTGCCAAAATCATCATATCATACGTACCTCCTTTTCGGAATAGTATAGTGTATGAAAAAAAACACGGCGACGACACAACCGCAAGCTTTGTTGCGCCGTAAAAAATAGGGGTGCTTTTATGATTTATTTTGACAATGCCGCTACGGGTGGAAGAAAACCCGACCAAGTGCTCACCGCCGTACAATCCGCCGTGCGCGTATGCGCAAATCCCGGACGGAGCGGGCACAAGCTGTCCTTGACCTGCGCAAGGCTGGTGCAGGACTGCCGAAACGCGCTGGACGCCTTTTTTAACGGCTACGGCTTCGACCGCGTCGTCTTTACCAAAAACTGTACGGAAGCTTTGAATATCGCGTTGTTTAGCTTGTTGCATAAGGGTGACCACGTCGTTACGACCTGTATGGAGCACAACTCCGTGTTGCGCCCTTTGCACGCCTTACAAACGGCGGGAATTATCCACTATGACGTTTGCCCTTTGACGGGCAATCCCCCTAAGCAAAACGTTTCCGCGGAAAGCATACGCGCCTTGCTCCGCCCGAACACACGCGCCGTAGTCGTAACGACTGCGTCCAACGTAAATGGCTGTATGCCCGATCTTGACAAAATCCGTGCCGCTATCCCCGAAAACGTATTGCTGATTTGCGACGGTGCACAGGGCTGCGGGCATTTCCCCATCGATATGCAAAAAACGAAAATCGACGCCTTGGCGGTGGCGGGACACAAGGGTATGCTGGGTATACAAGGCAGCGGCGCGCTGCTCTTTTCCGACCGCGTTGAACCCGCGCCCTTTGCGTACGGCGGTACTGGCTCGAACAGCTACGATTTGCATATGCCCGAGTTCTATCCCGACCGACTGGAAGCGGGCACGCTGGCTTTCCCTGCCATTATGTCCCTTTTGGAAGGCACGCGGTATTTGACTTTGCAGGCAAAGCGAGTGCAAAAAAAGATTTTGAGCCTAACGGAACAGCTGTTGCAGGGCTTGCAGACGCTCCCTAACTACCAAGCGTATTCCCTTGTTAATCCCTGCGGTATCGTTGCGTTTGCACACCACGAATTCCCGTCGGAGTATATTGCGCAGCGTTTATCCGACGATTTTGGGATTGCCCTGCGGAGCGGCTTACATTGCGCGCCGCTTATGCATCAAGCCTTGGGTACGGCGGAGAGCGGACTTACCCGCGTTTCCTTTTCGCATTTCAATACGCCGAAAGAAGTTGACGTGCTTTTGGAAGCGCTTGCCGCCATCGCCAAAGAACGGCGGAAGGGATCAGATTTCCTTTAACTTCTCCACCACCGCGCGCAGCTGGCGTTTTTGCGTTGCGTTCAGCATCGGCGCAAAGCTTTGGTAAAACGCTTCGATTTCTTCGTTGGACAACGTACCCGCGCGTTTGCTTTTTTCCGCTTCCGCCAAAATATTTCTAAGCATCAAGGCGTTGCTTTTGCCGTTATACGAACGGGCGATACGCTTGGTGAGTTCCTCCGCCGTTGCCGTCGTTTGAGCGTCGCCTTTCTGCGCGTTAGACGGATTTTGCGTACTTGGCTGGGCGGAAGCGGACGCGTGGGGTTTTTCGCTTGCGTTTTGCGGCGGGTCGGTCGGGGATATGGGTGCGGACGGATTTTGCCGCGCATAGCTTGTGAAATTTTTCATACTTCACCTCCAAATTACTATATTGTATTCGGATAGGCTGTTTTCGGCTACAAGCGCATTCTTTGCCATATGCGCATACAATAAAGTATGGAAATTTTAATTTTGGTGTTGTTATATTATCTTTCACAAAACCCTGCGTTTGCCGAAAGCGTAAAACCGCTGATGGGAAAAATTAAAGATTCGGAGCAAATGCTGAACTTCTTAAACGATTTATCCAAGTTCGCCACAGCGTTCGGCGGCTTTTCGGGAAATTTCGCAACACAACAAAATAAGGATTTTGCAGGCAAACAAAGGGAAGCGGAACACGCGGACAAAGACGGCTATGCAAGCAAAGGAGAAAGCGAAAAGACGGGCTCGTCTTATCACGAACAAGATTTTTCCGACAAGGAGAATTTCAGCAACGAAGCGGAAAATAAAAAAGGTCCGCAATCCCCTACGACGGGAATTGCAGACGAATTCATTCAAAATATTTTGGAAAGCTATTTAAAGAAAAATTGAAAGCGGCAAGACTGCGCGCAAAGGGCTTTGCATACAAAGCGCCGCTGTTTTTAGGGGTTAGACAATAGAGAAGCCGCCGTTGATAGGAATGTCCACGCCCGTCACGTAATCGTTTTCTTCCAAAAACGCCACCGCGCGCGCGACGTCTTCCCCCGTGCCGAATCTGCCCATCGGGATTTCGTCTTGCAGGGATTTTTTTTCTTCCGCGGTAAAGTGCGCGTTCATCGGGGTATCGATGACTCCGGGGGAAATGCTGTTGACGCGAATCCCCGACCAGCCAAGCTCTTTGGCTAGGGCTTTTGTGAAGCCGATAAGCGCGGCTTTGGAAGCAGAATACACGCTTTCACAGCTGCCGCCGACTTCCCCCCAAACGGAAGAAATATTGACGATAAGCCCGCGCTTTTTATCAATCATTCCCTTTGCCGCTTCGCGCGAACAAAGAAATGCGCCGCCCATATTCACCGCCATTACGCGCTGATATTCGGCATACGAAACGTCTTGAATTTGCTTGATTAAAGAAATTCCTGCATTGTTGACCAGCACGTCTACGACGCCGATTTTTTTAAAGAGCTCCGTCACGTCTTCTTCCTTAGAAACGTCCGCCTTGTATACTTCGACGCCGAGTGCCGACATCTCGTCCGCGCTTTGTTCGTCACGGGAATATACCGCGCAAACGCGGTAATTTTTTTGCAGGAAATGCCGCGCCACACTTGCGCCGATACCGCGCACACCGCCTGTAATCAAAATGGTTTTCATCTCGTACCTGTCCCCTTGCTTTTTATTTTTTTGCGGTAATTTGAACGATTTCTTTGGCGATTTCTTCGGGCGTTTTCCCGTCTACGTCCACAATGTAATCGGCAACGTGCTCGTAAATAGGAGCGCGCTCCTTCATCAGCTTCGCCAAACGGTCGCGTATGCTTTCGGTGGACGTTTGTAAAAGCGGACGCGTTCCGTCTACTATCAAGCGTTGAGAGAGCGTTTCCAGCGTTGCGCGCAAGAATACGATTTTTCCGTTTTCCTGCAATACCTCGTTATTTTCTTTTTTCAAGACCAAACCGCCGCCCGTGGAAATCACCAAGCCGTCTTGCTTGGCAAGGTCTTTGACAATTTCCGTTTCCAGCTTGCGGAAATGCGCTTCGCCGTAATACTCGAAGATATCCGAAATTTTTCCGTATTTATCCACGATTAAACCGTCGGTGTCATACCAACGCCGACCGGTCAACTCTGCAATTTTAATACCGATGGTGGTTTTGCCCGCACCCATCATACCGCATAAAACAAGATTCATCGTTCGTTCTCCCTTTTGGGCTTGCCGCCCGCGCGTTTAACAGCCCTTTAACGCACAAATCGCCGCCAAATAGCTATGCTTCCCAAACCCGCAAATAACGCCCTTGCACACTTCGGAAAGCACGCTGGTTTTGCGGAAAGCTTCACGCGCGTGCACGTTGGACATATGCACTTCGGCAACGGGAATATCGATTGCCGCAATGGCGTCGCGGAGAGCGTAGCTATAATGGGTAAACGCGCCTGCATTCAGCACGATAGCGTCGCAGGATTTTTGTAAAAACGCTTGGTGCAGCGCGTTGACAAGCTCCCCTTCGATATTGCTTTGGAAAAAGGCAGCCTCGTCGCCCTGCGCCTTGCAAAACGCCGCGATTTCCGCGTTGATATCTTCCAAGGTTTGCGTGCCGTAAACGCTTTGCTCGCGTTTGCCCGTAAGGTTGAGATTCACTCCGTTGACCACTAAAAATTTCATACTGTTACTCCGTATATTTTATTTCCTTTGAAATTGCGCATAGAGCGCCGTCGCCTGCGCCGCGTTGGGCGTAACACCCAAGTACAGACAATCGGCGAAATACGCCTGATAAAACAGCATCGCCGCGCCGTTTAAAATTTTTAAGCCCTGCGCTTCCGCAATCCGTAAAAATTCCGACTTTTCGGGGGTATAGATAAGGTCTATCGCCGCTTGCGCGCCCGAAAACGCTTGCGCTGTGACGGGGGAAAGCCCTTCCGTTTCGTGCATTCCCACGCCCGTGCAGTTGACGACGATATCGTAGCCGCCCGTTTCCGCATTGTCCGCAGGGGTAATGCCTAGCTCCGCACAGCTTTCCAAAAGCTTTTCCCTGCGCCGCTGATACATAGCCACTTGTGCGCCCGATTTTTTCAGGGCTACTGCCGTACTTCTACCCGAACCGCCGCCGCCAAGAATAAGAATTTTTTTATCTTTTACATAAATGTCCGCCGCTTCCAGCATCAGCATAAAGCCTGCGCCGTCGGTGTTATAGCCCTTGCCTGATGCGCAAAGGACGGTATTTACCGCGCCGTAATCGAGCGCGTCGCCCGTCACGTCGGTTAAATACCCCATCACGTCGCGTTTGTAAGGAATGGTGACGTTGAAGCCGTCGAAATCCCCCATAAGCGTACGCATTATGCCGTCGAACTCTTGCATAGACACGGAAAAGCGCGCGTATTCGCAATCCACGCCCATTTTTTCTAAAATGAACTTATGAATGGCTTCGCTGCCCGATTTAGAAACGTCTTTTCCGACCAAGGCAAGGCGTAATTTTTTTATATTCATCGCGTACCTGCCCCCCTTGTCAATACAATTTCACACCAAGCTTATCAAAAAAATCAGGGAAAGAAATTGCGCAGCATTCGGGACGGAATATCTCGCCGCCGTTTTCGGAAGCGATCATTCCCACCGCCGCCGTCATTGCAATTCGATGGTCAAGATAGCTATCTACGTTACCGCCGCGAAGCTTGGCTTTGCCGCGAATGATAAATCCGTCGGGAAGGACTTGACAATCCCCGCCCAAGCCGTTAATCAGCTCTGCCGTAGTGGCAATTCTATCGCTTTCCTTTACGCGAAGCTCTTTCGCGCCCGTAATACGCGTTTCTCCGTCCGCAAACGCACACAAAAGTGCGATAAGCGGAAGCTCGTCTATCATTGCGGGAACGTCCTGCGCCGTTAAGGTAATGGCGCGCATCGGCGTTTTTTCCACGAGAATATCCGCAATTTCTTCCCCACCCGAAACACGGCGGTTGCGCAAGGAATATTTTACGCCCAAGCGGTCGAACGCCGTCAAAATACCCGTGCGCGTGGGATTAACGCCTACGTTTTTACAAAGAGTTTTGCCTTTGAGCGCACCCAGCGCCATAAAATACGCCGCCGAAGAAATATCCGAAGGCACGCATACGTCAACGGCGTGCAGTTTGCTTCTTTTTACCGCTACGCGGTTGCCCTGCGTTTGGATATCCGCACCCATTGCCGCCAGCATACGCTCGGTGTGATCGCGGGATTTTACCGGCTCGGTGACCGTCGTTTCTCCGTCCGCGGAAATCCCCGCCAAAAGCACCGCGCTTTTTACCTGCGCCGAAGATACCGTAAGCTCTACCTTTGCACCGTGTAAAGGCATCGGCGAAACGTAAACGGGCGCGCGTCCGTCCGTCGTTTTTACGTCCGCGCCAAGCAAGGCAAGGGGTTGCGCCACCCGCTGCATAGGCCGCGCGGAAAGGGACGCGTCACCATAAAGCGTTGCGTCGATTTGTTTCCCTGCCACAAACCCCGTCAATAAGCGAATGGTCGTACCTGAATTGCCGCAGTTGAGTTCCCTGCCGCGGCGAAATCTTGGCGTGCCTTTTACGCGCAAGGTTGTGCCGTCCACGTCGATTTCCGCACCCAAGGAGCGCATACAGCTGCACGTGGAAGCGCAGTCTTCGCTTGCCAAAGCGTTGGTGATCACCGCTTCGCCGTCCGCGCCTGCGTTTAGCATTATCGCACGGTGGGTGACCGATTTATCGCCGGGAAGCTCAAATTCCCCTTCAAAACAGGCTCTGCCCTCAATTCGTTGCATACCTGCCTCCTTCGTTTGCTTTTTTCGCTTGCTATTTTACAAGCCGTTTTAAACTTTCGCGGTATTCCAAAACGGAAAGCGCAAGCGTCGTCCACTTGCCTTTTTCCGCCGCAACCGCCATTTGAATTTTGCCGTCTTCGGCGTTTTTCTTGTCCGATTTCGCCTTTTCCGCGACGTCCTGCATATCCGAAAAATCGGGAACGGAGCAGGGAGCGACCGACAACGCCGCATTGATAATATTTAATAATTGCTTGCCGTACGCCTGATCGCAAGCCCCTTTTTCCATAGCGAGCTGCGTTTCCAAGCGCATACCGTACAACACGCTTTCGCCGTGAGAAAGTCCGCTTGTCAGTTCGATTGCGTGTCCCGTGGTATGCCCGACATTTAAGGAACGGCGTTCTCCGCTTTCCTTTTCGTCCGCTTCCACCACGCGCGCCTTATGCGCTACGCAAAGCGAAGTGAGCGAAGCAAGAAAATCCAAGCTTGCAAGCTCGCCGAGATGGGTTTCCAAGGCGTTGAAAATTTCCGTATTTAGCGCGGCATATTTGACGATTTCTCCAAGTCCGCACTTGATTTCGCGCGCGGGCAACGTACGTAAAAACGCGGGAGAAATGAGTACTTCGCAAGGCTGATAAAACGCACCTACGACGTTTTTCACACCGCCTAAATCTACCGCCGTTTTGCCGCCCACGCTGCTATCTACCTGCGCAAGCAAGGTAGTGGGGATTTGTACGCAAGAAATACCGCGCATATACAGCGCCGCCGCAAGCCCGCCGATATCCCCGACCACGCCGCCGCCAACAGCGAATAGCTTAGACGTTCGGTGCAGACCTGCCCCCGTCATTTTTTCTAAAATGGCGTAAAGGGATTGAAAGTTTTTATTTTCCTCGCCTGCGGGTAAAACGAAAATTTCCGCGTCCGCAAAATACCTTTTAAACCATTCGGAATAAAGAGCGTACACGTTGCTATCCGTCACCACGAAATTTTTTTGTCCTGCGGTCAAAACGGGTAAACGCGCTTGGATTGCATCCGCGCCGATGTAAATTTTACCTTGCATTGAAGGGGTTTTTAAGGTTATCGTTTGCATACATTTCTCCGTTTACGGAAGTCGGTGATACCGCTCGATAACTTCCGACATAGTATCGCCGCCAAGCCGTTTTGCCACGGCGTTTGCCAACACTTCCGCCACCACCGCTTCCGCAATAATTTCTAAGGCGAAAATGGCGCACACGTCGCTGCGCTCCGCCGCCGCAACCGCTTCTTGTTTGCTTAAAAAATCTACCGTGCGCAAGCCCTGCATCAGCGTGGGAATGGGCTTCATCGCCACGCGAAGAACCAGCTCTTCGCCGTTGGACATTCCCCCTTCGATACCGCCCGCACGGTTGGTGGTACGGTAAAAGCCTTTGGCTTCGTCGTAAAAAATTTCGTCGTGAACCGACTTACCGCTTTCTTCCGCGACGGAAAATCCCGCGCCGATTTCCACGCCCTTGACTGCCTGAATACTCATCAAGCCCTGCGCAAGCTGTGCATCCAGCTTCTCGGTGTACGACATTACGCTGCCGAAACCGCTCTTTAAGCCTTTTACGCGGATTTCCACCCCGCCGCCTGCCGTATCGCCGTCCGCTTTTAACGCCAAAATTTTGGCTTTGGCTTTTTCTTCGGCTTGGCTATCCAGCATACCCAGCTCCGTCGTTTTTGCGCGCGCTAACTCGTTGAACGCATACCTGCCCCCGTCCTTTACGCCGCAACCCTCATACACGTACCCACAAATTTCTACGCCCAAGACGGAGAGATAGCTTCTATACAGTTCTCCCGCCGCCACGCGGATTGCCGTTTCGCGTGCGGAAGCGCGTTCCA
>JAZSGC010000118.1:0-25652 GCA_045532525.1 Candidatus Scatosoma sp. | reverse complement strand
ATAATGGTACACCCCCCCCCAAAAAACAAGTTCGGCTGCCGGGCCGCCGTTCGTTAGGACTGTAAAAATTGTCGCTATACGCGCGAGATAAAAAGGAAAGGCTCTTGATGCTTAGTATCCGTTTATAGCCGCTTGATTTTTACGTTTCCGCACAGCACGTCGGAATAGGAATAGGCGGTTTTGCCCAAATACTCCGCGTCGTCGGGCTTGACGGTGAATAGGGACGGGTATATCCCCGAGAGCACGCCCGAAAAGCTGACGCTTTTATTTCTGCCTAAATTCACGCGCACCGCCACCCGCTGCGCCGCGCAGTCTTTTACCATTTGTTTGACGTCTTTGATATTTTTCGTTGGCTTAATCATAATTTCAGTATATCCAAAAAAAGGAAAATTATCCCGCCCACGTTCTAATTTCTTTCCGCGGCGCATACGATAGACAGACGAGATATTCGGCAAGGAAAGGAGGATTGTTATGGCTATACAAGCGGAGTTTGATACCTATCGCTACGTAGGGGAGGTTTGCCGTTTACACGGTCAGTCTATTGTGGAATGTCGCTTACCCGGCAGCGAAATCAGCGGCATTTTGGCGGTGCAGGCAACCGCGATACCTGCGGAATGCGGCTGCGTAGACGGCGAAGTGCGTTACGGTGGTAAGGTGCTGGTGGCGATCGTGTACGAAAACGGAGATAAGCAGGTGTGCCGCGCGGAACGCGGCGCGGAATTTTTTCATAAAGCCGAAGGCGGCGCGGTGTCGCCTGCGTGCTTTGCCAAAGCCGCTTTGTCCGCGGAAAACGTTTCGTGGCGGCGGGAAGGCTCGGGGTTGTACATCTCCGTGGTCGTAGACGCCGATCTCACCGTATACGGCGGCAGACAAATGGAATATTTGACGGGCGGCGATGGGCTTTTGACCCAAAACCACACGCAAACGGTGCGCAAAACGGTGTGTGTGTCAGGGGAAACGGAAGGAGAAGACGAATTCACGTCCGATTGCGTGGGCGATATTTTGATGCATAGCGAAAAAGCGGTGGCAAACCGCGTTACCGTCACGGACGGATTGATAGAAATCGAAGGGGAAATGATTGTGCATATTTGCGTGTTGAAAGCGGACGACGGCGTTTGTTCGTACGAGCGCATACTTCCCTTTTTAATGCAAATTCCCAGCGACGAAGCGTACGGCGACGTGAACGCAAGCGCAAGGGTCAGCGTGAAAGCGGCGCACCTTACCGCGGACGTCGACGAAGAAAAGGGTAAGAGTAAGCTAGTGCTTTCCTATTGCCTTGCCGCCGATTGCTTTTTGTATATCAAGGACGAAATTTCTATGGTGGAAGACGCCTTTTCCACGCAGACGGAAATTGCGTTGAAAACAAAAAAGGATAGGGGCAGGTATTTGTTGAACACCGTAAAATGTGCGGAGCGCGTAAGCGGTCTTGCCGCGCTTTCGCCTGCCGTGGACGGAGAATTTTCTTTGCAAGCGGCGGTGTTGCCCCGTGCGGAAATCGTTTGCAGAAAAACGGAAAACGGCTTTGAAGCGGAAGGCGCGGTATTGGCGGAAGTGCTTTTTCTCGGTGCGGACGGCGGGCATAGAACGTCCACGCTGTCTTTGCCGTTCGTATTCCCCTTAAACGTAAACGGTATACACGCGGAAGCGGACTGTCTTGTGTGCGGACTGAATATTCGCCGCAAAAAGAGCGGGGAAACGGAAGCGGAAGCCACGTTGAAGCTTTGCGTGAAATCGTATGGGGAAAGCGAGTGGGAATACGTGTGCGAAGCGGAAGAAGGGGAAGAATACCCCGCGGAAACGGGCGCGTTTTCGGTGTACATCCCCAAGGCGGGGGAAGATTTGTGGTCGCTTGCCAAACGCTTGCACCGCACCCCCGAAAGTATCAAGGAAAGCAACCCGCATTTGCAATTCCCCGTCCGCGGCGACGAACGGATATTCGTGTATCGCCAAATTAAGTAATTTTTACAAAATTCGCGTGCGGAAATGGCAAAAAGCATTGTCATTTCTCGAAAAATATGCTACAATAGCATAGAGCAAATCCGACGGCGGGGGTGTTCCCCGCCGTCCTTTTAAGGTAAAGAGATGAAAACGGTAAAAATCAAATCGTATGCAAAAGTCAATTTAACCTTGGAAATCGTCGGCGTGGATGGGCAGTATCATATGCTTGATTCTTTGGCGGCGAGCGTGGATTTGTTCGATTTACTCGTACTCAAACCCCGTAAAGGCAAGCAAAGCACGGTAAAAATGCACGGTATGGGCAGCGAGAGCATTCCGCCTGAAAAGAACAACGCATTAAAGGCGGCGGAAGCCTTTTCCGCTACGTTCGATACGGACGGCGCGGACGTCACCGTGTACAAAAATATTCCCATTGGCGCGGGGCTTGGCGGTTCGTCTGCGGACGTCGTCGGCGTGCTTAACGGTATGGCGCGGCTGTACGGGATAGGCGATAGGGATAAGCTGAAAGCCTTGGCGGACGAGTTGGGCAGCGATACGGGATATATGCTTCGCGGCGGCTTTGCAAGAATGCAGGGCAGGGGCGAAAAAATCACAAAAATCGACGCGGGCGCAAAGCTGCATTTCTTGTTGCTTTGCCCCAAATCTTCCGTTTCGTCGGGTGCGTGCTATCGGGCTTATGACGAGCTGCCGAAAACCTTGGAATATAAAGAAAGCTATACGGAAGGCTGCATAGCGGCATTGACGGAAAACGACTTAAACGGGGTGGGCAGGTATTTGACGAATGATTTATACGTCCCCGCGGTTACGCTGAATTCCGACGTGCAAAAGGCGTACGAAGACGCCCTTTCGTTTTCCCCTTTGGGCGCGGTAATGACGGGTTCGGGCAGCGGCGTTTTGGCGTTGTTTGCGCACAAAGAGCTTTGCGAGTGGGCAAAGAGCCGTTATAAGGGCAAGTGCTCGGCGTTTGTAATCAGCACGCTAACCCCCGACTATACGGCGGCAAAAAAGAAAAAAACAGGGCTGGGACTTCGCAATCCGTTCGTATTGACGGACGAGGAAAAAGACTTGACCGACGGCGAAGTATAAACGGCAAAGTTTAAAAAGTAAAGACAGCTTAAAAGGCAGGAAAAAATATGGAAGAAAGAATTATCGACGACGAATACGGCAGGGGTATTCGCTTAAAAAAGACGGCGGACGGCTACGTGGACGTAACGGACGAGCTGGTTGCGGAAACGGCGGACGAAGAACCCGTAGACGAAGTTTCCTTTGCGTTTCCGATGATGGACGGGGAAGACGACGAAGACTTGGTCAGCCTTTCCCCCGAAGAAGCGCTTGCGCTTAGAAAGAAAAAAGAAGAAGCGGCGGCAAAGCGCAAAGCCGATTACGCGCAGGCTTGCGCCGACGGCGAAGATTTGTTAGCTTCGGGCAACTTTGCGGCGGCGGAGAAAAAATTTGAACAGGCGTTACAGCTGGACGAAGTGGCTACGCTGGCTTCTATCGGCTACTGGCGCGCTAAAACGGACGATTTCGCCAACCCCGACGCGCTTATTTCCGAGTATGCCAAAGCCAACCTGGAAAATATGGAATACGATTTGGGCGTAGAAGCTACGGATACCATTCGCCGCGATTATAAGGGCGTTTTTGAAGCGCGTCTTGCACAGCTTAAAGAAGAGGAAAAGCCCTTGCTTGCCGATATTGAAGAAAAGAAATTGCGCCGTCGTACGGTGCTTTCTAAACGGCTCCGTACGAATATAATCGTGTTTACGGCGTTGTTTGTGCCTACGCTCACCGCGCTGATTTTAACGGCGGTATTTGGTTTCAAAATCCCCACCACGCGCGAAGATACTTTCGTGTTGCCCACCATTATTTTAGGCTCGGCTTCTTTCGTGATGCTCATCGTCACATTGTTCAGCCTGAAAAAACTGCTCAACGCCGTGCGTATGTATAGCAAAAACGAACGCCTTTCTGCAAGCGATGAAGGCAAACGCGTGCTTACCATTCGCCGCTATAAGAAGGTGTACGAACAGCTTCTTGCGCCCATTCCCGTCCGCGAAAAGCCGATGACGGAGGAAGAGGTAAAGCAGGCGGAAGAAGGCCAACAAACCGCCGCCGAACCCGCTACGGAAAAAGCCGCGGAAACGGACGAAGAAAAAACGGAAACCGAAAACACGCCCGCGGAAAGCAAAGAAGCGGAATAATCCAACCCAAAAAACAAAAAACTTTTTAAGAACGCCAAAGCATTTTCGGCGTTCTTTTTTCGGCTTTTTCACCCTGAAAACGCCGTTTTCTATTTTATAAGGAAGTAAAATCCTTGCTTTCGGCGCAAAATCGTGATATAATGAAAAAGATATGAAAAAGATTTTGGGCTACTTTAAACCGTATAAATGGCAAAGCTTGTTAGGTCCTTTGTTGAAGCTTGCAGAAGCGACCTTCGAGCTGCTTGTGCCTTTCGTTGTGGCGGCAATCGTCGACAACGGTATCGGCGCGCCCGTAAACGGCACGTATCCGAACGCGGACAAATCCTACGTCGTTTGGGCGTGCGTGATTTTGGGCGCGTTTGGCATTTTAGGCTTTGTGTTTTCGGTAGCGGCGCAATATTTTTCCGCGCGTACGGCAACGGGCGTATCCGCGCTCTTACGCAAGGATTTGTTTAAAAAGGTGCAGTCTTTGTCCTATCGCGACGTGGACAAGCTGGGCGAAGCCACCATTTTGACCCGAATGACGGGGGACGTGGACAAGCTGCAAACGGGGGTAAATCTCTTTTTGCGGTTGTTTTTGCGTTCGCCGTTTATTGTGTTCGGCGCAATGATTTGCGCGTTGATTATCGATTTTAAAGCCTTTGGTATTTTTGCCGTGGCAATCGTTGTGCTTGCCATTGTGGTGTATGCGGTAATGCTTATTTGTATGCCGCTGTATAAAAAAACGCAGGGAAAGCTGGACAACGTTCTGTTATCCACCCGTGAAAACTTGGCGGGGGCAAGGGTGCTTCGCGCTTTTTGTAAGGAAGATGACGAACGCGCGCAGTTTAACGAACGCAACGACGATTTGAATAAGGGCAGAAAATTTGTCGGCGCAATCGCGGCAATCACCAACCCCTTGACCTACGTACTGGTCAACGCCGCAATTATTTGGCTGTTGTACGAAGGCGCAATCAGCGTGGAAATGGGCAGCCTTTCGCAGGGTCAGGTCATCGCGCTGTACAATTTAATGAGCCAAATCCTTATCGAGCTTATCAAGCTTGCCAACCTAATCGTAACGGTGGCAAAAGCGGCGGCTTCGGGCAGCCGTATCGAAGCGGTGCTGAAAATGCAATCGTCGCTGAAAGTATTGCCCGATGGCGAAAGGGCGGAACAAAAGGACGAGCCGTTCATCGTATTCGACGGCGTTTACGCACGCTATACGGACGGCGGCGAAGACGCACTGGAAAATATTTCGTTCACGGCGGAGCGCGGCGAAACGGTGGGCGTTATCGGCGGTACGGGTTCGGGCAAGACTACGCTTGTCAATTTGATTCCCCATTTTTACGACGTACGCGGGGGGCAGGTGCGCGTCAACGGTAAAAGCGTACAGGCGGCAAGCCAACAAAAATTCTTGCGTGAGCGTATCGGCGTCGTGCCGCAAAAGGCCAAGCTTTTTAAGGGCACAATCCGCGATAACCTGCTTTGGGGCAAGGCGAACGCCACGGACGAAGAGCTGTGGCAGGCGTTGAAGCTGGCGCAAGCGGAAGAAGTGGTGCGCGGTAAGGGCGGTTTGGACGCGGCGGTGGAGCAAGGCGGCAAAAACTTTTCTGGCGGGCAAAAGCAACGCTTGACGATTGCGCGCGCCTTGGTAAGACAGCCCGAAATTCTTATTTTAGACGATTCTTCGTCGGCGCTTGACTACGCCACGGACGCGGAGCTTCGCAAAGCCGTGCGTACGCTGGATACGACGACCTTTATCGTTTCGCAACGTACCTCGTCGGTGCGCGACGCGGATAAAATCATCGTTTTAGACGACGGAAAAGCGGTGGGGATAGGCTCGCACGAGCAGCTAATGAGGGACTGCGCCGTATACCGTGAAATTTATTTCTCGCAATACAAGGACGGGAAAGAAGGGGGTGCGGTATGAAAAAGAACGCTTCGGTAACACCCCTTACAAAAGCCCCGCAAATGCAGAAGCCGCAAAAAAAGAATACGTTAAAACGCATTATGCGTTACGTATGCAAATATCCCTTGTCCCTGACGGGGTGTTTCCTGTTTGCGATCATTAGCGTGGCGGCGAGCTTGCTTGTGCCCGTGTTCTTGGGCGAAGCCGTCGATTGCATCGTAGACAAAGGCAACGTAGACAAGGAACGGCTGTTTGCGCTCTTTTTGCAGGTGGGCGGCGCGGTGGTAATATCCGCTGTGGCGCAATGGCTGCTTTCTCTTTGCAACAATCGAATTTCCTGTAACGTTGTGCGCGATATCCGTCAAGACGCGTTCCAAAAAATCGGCAAGCTGCCCTTGCAGTACATCGACACCCATTCCCACGGCGATACGGTCAGTCGCATAGTCGCGGACGCCGACCAGTTCTCCGACGGGTTATTGATGGGCTTTACACAGTTGTTTACGGGCGTAATGACCATTGTGGGCACGCTGGTGTTTATGCTGCTCACCAACTGGAAAATCGGGCTGGTGGTCGTGGGGATCACCCCGCTTTCCTTGCTGGTGGCAAGGTTTGTGGCAACGCACACCCATAAATTCTTTAAAGAACAAACGGCGACGCGCGGAGAACAGACCGCCTTTGCGGAAGAAGCCGTCGGCGGATTAAAAACGACGATTGCCTTTGCGCACGAAGAGGAAAACGAAGAAAAATTCAACGAAGTCAACGCACGGCTGGAAAAGGCGTCGCTCAAAGCCATTTTCTATTCGTCGCTCACCAATCCGTCTACACGCGTAATCAACAACGTGGTATATGCGTTGGTTGCGCTTATCGGCGCGCTTAGCGTTATTGGGAGTACGGCGGTGGGCAGCGGTATCGTGCAACCGTCCTTTACCGCGGGCGACTTGACGAAATTCCTTTCGTTTACCAACCAGTACACCAAGCCCTTCAACGAGGTTTCGGGGGTGGTCACTGAACTCAAAAGCGCGTTCGCCTGCGCCGATCGTATTTTTGAGCTTATCGACCAGACGGAAGAAATTCCCGACGCGGAAAATAAAAGGTTGGGAGTTGCGGCGGGCAACGTGGCACTTACGGACGTGGCGTTTTCGTATAATAAAGAGAAACCCTTGCTCACCGATTTAAACTTGCAAGTAAAGCCTGGGCAGCGTATAGCGATCGTTGGCAGAACGGGTTCGGGCAAGACGACGCTTATCAATTTACTGATGCGGTTCTACGACGTGGATAGCGGCGCGGTATGCGTGGAAAACGAAGACGTGCGCGGCGTAACGCGTAAGTCCTTGCGACAAAATTTCGGTATGGTATTACAGGAAACGTGGCTGAAAAACGGTACGGTTCGCGAAAATTTAAAAATGGGCAAGCCCGACGCTACAGACGAAGAAATGATAGCGGCGGCAAAAGCGGCGCACGCGCACGGATTTATCAAGCGTATGGAAAAGGGCTACGACACGCCGATTTCGGACGGCGGCGCGTTGTCCGAAGGGCAAAAACAGCTCTTGTGCATTACGCGTATAATGTTGACAAAACCGCCGATGCTGATACTGGATGAAGCAACTTCGTCCATCGATACGAGAACGGAGCTGAAAATCAGCGACGCGTTTAATACGCTGATGAAAGGGAGAACCTCCTTTGTGGTTGCGCACAGACTTTCCACCATTATAAACGCCGATTGTATTTTGGTAATTAAGGACGGCAAAGTGGTGGAACAAGGCGCGCACGCGCAGCTTTTGCGCTTGGGCGGCGAATATGCGGCGCTGTATAACGGTCAGTTTGCTTAAAAGAGAAAAAGTAAGGGGCAGGTGTGCATTGAAATCCGTCCCAAAGAAAAAGATACGATAAAGAGAGAACTATGCTAAACGCAAAAAGAGAAGAAAAACCGAAGAAAAAAGGTAAGTTTTACCGCAATTTTATCGAGCTGATCACCGTGGGTACGGTGACGGGTGTGTTTGCGGGTGCAATCGTTACCTTTTTCAATATTCTCGTGCATCACGGGGAGTATATTTCCCGCAATGCTTATGGATACGTGCGAGAAAATCCTGCCTTTATCCCCCTGCTTTTGCTTACGTTGATTGCAGGCGCGTTTTTGTTGGGGGTAGCCGTCAACGTTTCTTCCGTGATCCGCGGTTGCGGTATACCGCAAGCGGAAGGAGCTACGCGCGGGATTATCCGTTTGAAATGGTGGCGGGATTTGACCTTGATGTTCGCCGCGAGCTTGGTAAGCGTATTTATGGGCTTATCCATCGGCGCGGAAGGGCCTAGCGTGTTAATCGGCGCTTGCGCAGGGGACGGTGTTTCCGCTTTATCGCGTCGCAATCCAATGGTGCGAAAATACCAAGCTACGGGCGGGGCTTGCACGGGGCTTGCCGTAGCGTCTAACGCGCCGCTTACGGGTATGGCGTTCGCGTTTGAAGAAGCCTACAAGCGGCTGACGCCCGAAGTATTTATTTGTTCCGTTTCGTCGGTGGTTTTCGGTATGCTGACCAAAACCCTGATTTATAAATTGCTGCACATGCCCGTTGAAAATGCGTTTAGCACCTATACCTTTTACGATTTGCCCTTGTCGTCGTACGGGTTTGTCGTTTTGGCGGGGCTGGCTTGCGGCTTGCTGGGCGTTGGATTTTATAAGCTGGCGTTCTTGATGCGCAAGGCGTTTAAAAAGGTGTACGTGAAAAACGAAAAGATTTCTCACGGCTTACGGGTATTGATTGCCGTGCTTGCGGGCAGCTTGGTTTCCTTCCTTGCCGTTAGCGTTATGGGCGGCGGACACGACCTTATCGAAAGCTTGGGTTCGGGTACGAACGAAAACGCCAAGGCGTTGTTTGGCTTTGGGCTTGCAAGTACGCTTGCCGTCGTTTTGGTCCTTAAATTTTTCATCACCACGGTGAACGTCGGTTCGGGTATTCCCTGCGGTATTTTTATCCCCATCATCGCCATCGGCGCGTGCTTGGGCGCGCTTTTGAATATGCTTTGGCAGCAATGGGGAATGGGTGAAAAGTATTGCGATTTAATGATTATGATATGTATGGCGGCTTTCTTTACCACCGTTGTCAAAGCGCCCATCACGTCCATTGTAATGATTTGTGAATTTACAGGCAGCTTTGCGCATTTATTGCCCGTCATCATCGCGGTCGCTATCGGGTACATCGTCGGCGAGCTTTTCCGCACGGAAGGCATTTACGAAGAATTGTTAGAACAATACGAGCACGAAACGGGTATTCACGAACGCGAAGTGCGGGAAATTTTTACGATTACGCTGGTACAAGGCGCAATCGCCGACAAACGCCAAGTCCGCGACGTGCTGTGGCCCAAGGGCGCGCGCGTGAGAGAAATTGCGCGCGGCGAAGAAGTTATTTTGCCCGACGGCGACACCATACTTCGCGGCGGGGATACGCTTACCATCGTTTGCAAAACGGATAATCCCGCAAAGACCAAGGACGAATTGCAGCAAATTTTAGGCTAACGCTTTTAAGCGCACGAATTGCGTTTATCATAAAGCCGCGCGCTCCGTTCATATACTGTAAGGAACGGGGGTAGCGTATGCGGTTATACGACGAAATTTTCAAAAACGCGGACGGCGCAGCGTTTGCGCGCTGTGTGGTAGTGCCCTGCGGCGGCGGGTATTTCGAGGGTGTGAAATCGGTGGCGGATTTTTCCGCGGAAAGGGTGGTGCTTTGTTTCCCGCGCGAACGGGTGGAAATTGAAGGGACATCGCTGTGTATCAAAAAGTACTGCGACGGCGATTTACAGCTTTCGGGAAAAATCATTTCCTTGCGCGTGATTATGCCAAATGCGGCGGACGGAACGGATAACAAAGCTTTGCTTTCTTCCCAAGGAATGCGGGGGGAATACTGATGGCGTTGTTTGCAAACCGTAAAATCCGTTTACAAATAGAAGGGGTAATGCCCGAACGCGCGTTACTGCGATTGCGCAGAGCGGAAATTGCCCTTTACGACGTAAAAAAAACACAAAAAAACGTCATACTACTGCGTGTAAAGCAAAAAGACGTAGAAAAAGTTTTTGCAATTTATCCCGACGTGTGCTATAATATAGGCGCATATACTCCGTACGTCGTAAAAAGAATGCCCCCGACGGGCATAGAAAAATGGCTTACGATACTCAAAAAACGGTGGGGCGTCTTATTGGGGATTCCGCTGTTTTGCGCGGCTTTGTCGTTTGCGGACGGGCTGGTGTTCGGGGTAGACGTCGTGGGAAGCGACGTATATAAACGGGAAGTATTCGCGGTTTTGGACGAAGCGGGGATTCGCCCGTTTGGTAAATATACGAGCAAGAACGAAGATATGATTTGCGCAAAGCTCTTGGCGCTTAAAGACGTGGAGTTTTGTTCGGTGCAAAAATCGGGGCTTTGGGTACGCGTGGAAATGCGGCTTGGAAAATTCCCCACTCAACAATCGGATAGCGGCGCGATGCGTTCGTTATACACGGGCGAAATCGTTGCCATTACGGCGTTGCGCGGCACGCCCCTAAAAAAGGTCGGAGACGAAATCGTTGAAGGCGAAACCTTGGTAGACGATAGCTTTTCTATTGAAGGCGGGGGGCAGGTACGCGTTGAAATTATCGCGCGCGTACGTATTGCCTGCGTATACGAAGCGCTTGTATGCGCGGAAAGCGAACAGGCGGCATTTGCCAAAGCGTATTTAGAAATTGCTCGTTATAGCGAACAGCAGCTGACTCAACGCGTTGTGGAAAAGAGCGTGGACGGCGAAAATACTTATAGCGTGCGGCTTGCATACGTGGCCACGCAAACGATGAATTTGGCGTCAACTTAGCATAATCGTGCCGCCGACGGGCGGCAAAAGGAGAAAAAACGTTGTCAAACCTTGAAAAGACAATTTTAACCGTGGATACGAAATCGGTGGACAGGCTCGCCCGAATTTTAGGCGCGTTTGACGAAAATTTAAATTTTCTTGCCAAGGAGCTTGGCGTACTCGCTTACGTAGACGGCGTAAAAATCCGTTTGGAAGGGGACGCGTATGGCGTATCGCTCGGCGCGCAGGTATTAAACGCGCTGGTCAAAACCGCTTCGACGGAAGAAGTGGATAAAGGCAAGATGGCGTATTGTATCGAGCTTGCCAAGGAAGGCAGAACGGAAGATATTTTGGCGCTTGAAAGCGGCGCGATAGCCGTAACGGCGCGCGGAAAGCAAATCAAGTGCAAAACGGTAGGGCAAAAGACGTACGTGGACGCGATTAAAAAGAACACGGTGGCGTTCGGCGTTGGTCCTGCCGGTACGGGCAAAACCTACCTTGCGGTATGTATGGCGGTTTCGGCGTTTAAAAGCCGTCAGGTCGAAAAAATCATTCTCACTCGCCCTGCGGTAGAAGCGGGGGAAAAGCTGGGCTTCCTGCCGGGGGATTTACAAACGAAGGTAGACCCCTATCTTCGTCCTTTGTACGACGCGTTGCAGGAAATGCTGGGGCTGGAAACGTATGCCAAACTGATGGAGCGCGGCGTTATCGAAGTTGCGCCGCTCGCGTATATGCGCGGCAGAACCCTTTCCAACGCGTTCATCATTTTAGATGAAGCGCAAAACACGACCAAGGAACAAATGAAGATGTTTTTGACCCGTATGGGCGAAGGCAGTAAAATGGTCGTCACGGGCGACGTTACGCAAATTGACTTAGACGGCAAAGAAAGCGGGCTTGTCCACGCGGCGGGGATATTAGACGGCATAGAAGGCGTAGCCGTTTGTAAGCTTACCGCAAAGGACGTGGTAAGACACCCGTTGGTGATGCGGATTATCCACGCGTATGAAAAGGACGCGGCGGGAAAGGAAAATAAACGAAAAGAAAAAGACCGTAAAGCCTTAGAAACAGGCGAAAAGGACCGTGCATACGGCACGGAAGGAGAGTAACGGAAGATGGCTGTAAAACAGTTGAGCGGACAATGGAGCAGAAGAGATACGGTAAAGAGTATTCTTTTCTTCCTTCTACACACGGTGATACTCGTGCTTATTATGGCGGCGGTGCTGCTTTGGAATAAGCTTTCGAATATCGTGGAGTATATGAAAGAAAACGGAGCGGACTACGTTTACGCGCTTTTTGCGGTGGTGCTGCTGCTGTTTATTATGTACTTCTATTTTCTCTTTGAAGACAAGGAGATTTTGCGCAAAGGCAAGGATATTACGATGCTTTTTGCCATACTCGATTTGTATTTCGTGGCGTCTTATTTCATCGGAAAATTTAGCGTTTACGCCCGTCCCGTTGCGTTCGTCGGATTGATGGTATTCGTGCTGTCCAACCGCAAAAACGCCATATTTATGAACATCGTCAGCGCGTTGCTCGTCTTTATCGTGGATACGTTCAGCGGCGGCGTAAGCACTTCCACCAACGAGTACTATTCGTCGCTTATCATCGCCTTTTCAGCGGGTATGATTGCCATCTTCCTTTGCTCGCAGGCAAAGACCCGATTTGCGGTGGTGGGTATTGGTATTCTTATCGTGTTCCCCGTCGACCTTATCGTGTTCCTGTTGGAGTTGTCCACGTTGTTCGACGGCAAAACCACGTCGGGGCTTAACGACTGGCAAGGCATTTTACGGAATATGGGATTCGGCTTGTTCGGCGGCGTAATGTCCGCGGTAATTTTCCTTACCATACTGCCCTTGTTTGAAGTCATTTTCAACCGACTTACCGTGTTCCGCCTGCGTGAATTGACCAGCTCGGACGCAAAAATTTTAAAAAAGCTCAAAGAAGAAGCCCCCGGCACGTATAACCACTCGGTAATGGTTGCGCAGCTTGCGGAAGCTTGCGCTTTGGCAATCGGCGAAAATGCCGACTACGCTCGTGCGGCGGCGTTGTATCACGACGTAGGTAAATTGCATAACCCCGAACATTTCACCGAAAACCAAGCCGCGGGCGAATACAATTTACACGACGAGCTTTCCCCCGAGCTTTCCGCGGACATCATTCGTTCGCACGCGCAGGACGGTTACGCACTTATTCAGCGCCACCACTTGCCCGAATTCTTTGCGGACGTTGCCGTACAGCACCACGGCACGATGCCCATTCGCTATTTCTACGCCAAGGCGTTGAAATTGACGGACGCGGAGCTAAACATTGAAGACTTTTCTTATCTTGGGCCTAAGCCCCAAACGAAAATTGCGGCGATTGTAATGATTGCCGACGCTGCGGAAGCGGCTGTGCGCGCCAAGAATGCGTACAAACCCGAAGACGCGGAAAAGGTTATTCGCGACGTTATCGAAGAACGTATGGATTTGGAGCAGTTCTCCGAATGTGATATCACAATGGTCGATTTAACGAAAATCCGTCACGCGCTGGTACATACGCTGACGGGCGTAAATCATCACCGCATCAAATATCCGTCCATCAAGTATAAGCGCACGGAAAACGGCACGAAAGGGGAAAGCTGAGAATGACGAACTTTCGTATTTATTGCGACGATATGCAGTTTCCCGAAGAAAACGTGCGTGCGTTGGAAAAGGCGATGGACGGCTTCGTGAAAACGGACGTTCCGCTCGCTGTGGAATTTATGTTCGTGGACGGCGAAGAAATCCGTCGCTTAAACCGCGAAACGCGGGACGTGGATAAGGTGACGGACGTGCTCAGTTATCCTGCCTTGGACGGTATTAAAGGTCAGCCGTTAAAGGGCGCGGACCATCCGTACGAAATAGACGAGGAAGGAAATTTGCTTGTGGGGTCTATCGTCGTTTGTTGCGATAGAGCCAAGGAGCAGGCGGAAGAATTTGGGCACAGCTACACACGGGAGCTGCACTACCTTTTGGTGCACGGCATTATGCACTGTCTTGGATACGACCATATTTCGGACGAAGAAAGGGCGGAAATGCGCGAAAAGGAAGAACAAATTCTTGGCAAGCTGGGGATAACGAGAGCGTGAACTGCGAAGCACGGTTTGCGTGCATTATTCGCACCGACAACGCCGGTAATTCACGGCGGCTTTGCTGCTAATTTACGGAAAAGCAAAGCTTTTTAATTCATTGAAAAACAAAGGAGTAGTATATATCAATGCGAAGCGGATACGTAGCGGTCATCGGCAGGGCAAACGCCGGAAAGAGTACGCTCATCAACGTAATGGTCGGGGAAAAGGTTTCTATCGTTTCCCCCAAGCCCCAAACCACGAGAGATAGGATTTTGGGGGTATTGACGGAAGCGGATTATCAAATCGTTTTCGTGGATACGCCGGGGATTTATAAGGCGCGCAACGCCCTTACGGATATGATGATGCGCACAACGGATACCAGCGCAAAATCGGTGGACTTCATTTTGTACGTGCTCGACGGTCACGAAGGCGTCAAAACGGAAGATTTCGACCTGATTAAAAAGTACAAGGCGCTTGGATTGCCTATGGCGGTAGCGTATACGAAAATTGATATTATGCCCAAAGAAAATATTCCTTTGGATATGGCGAAGTTTGCCGATTCGGGGTTGGATATCGACGTATTCCCCGTTTCCGCCAGAAAAGGCAAAAACGTCAGACCGCTTAAAGAGTTCTTGGTCAAGCAAATGCCCGAAGGCGAAAAGGTTTTCGAGCAGGACATCGTTTCAGACAAGAGCGAGCGGTTTATGGTGTCGGAGATTATGCGCGAAAAAATCTTGCTGAAATTCGACAAGGAAATTCCGCACGGTATCGCTATTGTGATCAACACGTTTACCCGCCAGGACAACGGCGTGTACGAAATCAATTTGGATATCGTTTGCGAAAGAGCCAACCACAAAGCCATTCTTATCGGCAAGCAGGGCAAAGCGATTAAAGAAGTTTCGTCCTTTGCGCGGCAGGATATGGAAAAATTCTTGGGCGGAAAGGTCTTCTTGACAACGTACGTCAAGGTCAAAGAAGACTGGCGCGACCGTCCGGGATTGCTTCGGGAATACGGCTATGAAGACGTCAAGCAAGACTGATTTGCATTGACCGCTCCGTGCGCGTTTGCGCCTAAGTATATTTCTTTTTCCCCTTACGCAAACTGTTGAAAAGGGGGAACGGATTATGCGGGACAAGCACGAAGAAAACGGCGCGGCGAAAATGGCATGGGAGCTTTTTGAAAAGACGGGCAGCATCAGCTATTATATGCTGTATTACGACCTGCTCCGTAAACGGTAAAAATCCGTTTTGCGCGGCGTTACGCCGCGAAATACGCAGGAGAAACGGGAGAGTATGGAAGTTAAAACGGACGCTATCGTGTTGAAGTCCATTGATTATAAAGACAACGATAAAATCCTGACTTTGTTTTCCCCCGAACTAGGCAAAATCACGGCGGGAATTAAGGGCGTGAAGAAACCGAAGGCAAAACTTGCTTTTTCGGCGCAACCCTTTTGTTTTGCCGAATATATCCTTGCGGAGAAGGGAGGCAGGTACACGGTGACCGGCGCGTACCTGCACGAAAGTTTCTTCGCCCTGCGTACCGATTTACTCCGTTTTTACGCGGCTTGCGCGGCAACGGAGATTTGCATCAGCGTCCTGATGGAAAATGAAAACTACAACGGGCTTTTTATCGGGCTTATCGAATGCTTAAAGGCGCTTGCTTTGACGGAAACGGACAGCGCGGAAGCGTTGATAAGCTTTGCCCTTATCGCGCTTAGGGAAAGCGGTTACCCCATCGACCTTGGTTTTTTGGAAGAGTGCGACGGGGAGATAGGGGAAAGGCTGTGGTTTGATTTTGCCGACGGGCGTTTCACGACCTTTGACCGTTGCGTGCAAGGCGAACGGGCAAGCGTGAGTACCTATCACACCCTGCGCAAATGCGCGGGCTTAACCTACGGAGAAGAATTGCTTTCGGGGGGCTTAAAACGCGCCTTACGCTTGCTCAAAGCCTTTCTTTCCGAAAAGACCGAAGAAAATTATGAAAACTTCGGGGAGTTTATCCGTCTTTTGGACGATTGACGGAAATTAAAAAAAGGATATAATATGGCAAGAACGAAAAAAACGGAAACGGTGGTCGTTACCCGCGCGGAAAAGAAGGACGCCACCAAAAATCTCATTAAAGAAGCGTTGGCGGAAAGCCCGCTGAAACACAACGAACTTATTGAAAGCGTGGCGAAAACGTACACCGAACGCTTCGGCTCGGATACGGACAACGCCAACGACGTAAAAGGCAGGGTCGGTTCCGTTCTCGATATTATGAAAAAAGAGAGCGAAGTGGCGTACGATGGGGGCAGGTACGCGTTGAAAGCGCGTTTACCTATGCCCGCGCCCACGGAAGCGGCTGCGCAAGTACCTGCGGAAGCTACGGAAGAAAAGCCCAAGAAAAAGTCGGGTAGAAAAGCCAAAACGGTAGAGAAAAAAGACGCGGAAGCGGATAGCGCTGCACCGTTGGGAACGGTAGAAAAAGATAAGGAAAAGCCCGCCAAGAAAACGGTGAAAAAGACGGCGAAAAAAGCGGACGAAAAGCTTACCGTAACGCGTTTAACGCCGCCTACGGAAAGCAAGGAAAAAGAAAAGCAGGAAGAAAAGGACGAGCCTGTTTTGCCTTTGCCCCCTGCGCCCTTACAGCCTATTGCGCCCGTCGTGCCTATATCGCCCGAAGTTGCGCCCGAGCCTATGCCCGAAAAGACGGAAAAAGCCAAGCGCACAAGCAAAAAAGCGCAAGCCGCGCCCGCGGAAACGGCTACGCAAGCGCCTGCGGAAGCTACGGAAGAAAAGCCTAAGAAAAAGTCGGTTAGAAAAACCAAAGCGGCAGAGAAAAAAGACGCGGAAACGGACGGCGTTGCGGTTTTGGAAAAGGTAGAAAAAACCCAAGAGCAACCGCAAGCGGTTGTAGTTTTGGAAGAAAAACAGCGCGCTCCGCAGGAAGAAAAGGAAGCGGAAGTAAAAAATTCTCCCGTTGTCCGTCAAAAAGCGGAAATTGCGCCCAAAACGGAAGTGATGGATATGAGCTTTCTTTTCGGCGCGGTAAAACCCGCAAAAGCGGAAACGAAGTCGGAAATAAAGACGGAAACGAAGCCCGAAGTAAAAACGGAAGAAAAGCCCCAAGCAAAACCCGCGCCTGCGGCGGAGAATGGGATAAAGCCCGTGGAAAGCAAACCGCAGTCCGTTTCCATATCGGAAGAAAAACAGACAAAAAACGCGCCGCAAAAAACGCTTGCGCAACCGCAAAACGGCGAACAAAAGCAGGGGCAAAGCCGCGTGTTAAAAACGGTGAAAAAGGCGGTGCAAAAGCCCTTGACCGCAGACGAAAAGCTGCGTGAAAGCTTCTTAAAGAAACTTCGTTCGCTGGGCGGAGATTATTTTGAATACTACTCCGTATATTTACTGGAAAAATATTCGCGTAAAAACGGCAGACGTTTAGAAAGCTTGCGTATTTGCGGCGGCGGCCGCGACGGGGGCATTGACGGCGAGATTGAATTGACGGATAAGCTGGGTTTCCGCGAAACGATCTACATACAGTCGAAAAACTGGGATCCCGATAGGGGTGACGAACGGCTGTGGGTGGTTGGCGAAACGCTGTTGCAGCAATTTATCGGTGCGTGCGCTTGTAAGCAAGCCAAGGACGGAAAACAACACGCGCGCGGTATTTTTATTACCACGTCAAACTTCACCGCGGACGCCAAGCGAATTTTGGACGTGCTGTCGGATAAGGTGGTCGGTTACGACGGAAACGATTTATACGAAGCGGCGAAGGAATGTCAGTTCGGTTTGCTGTACGAAAACGGAAACTGGAAGCTGGACGAAAAGCTTCTTTCCGGTGTGAAAGCCTTTTTCGCAATGTGAGAATATTTCCGTGCAATCGGCGGAGATTTTCTAAAAAAGGGAAAAACTATACCTATACTTCGCGTATTTTTTTGATATAATATAGCTTACAATCAAAAAGCGGGTAATTTCTATGAAAGCGATGAAAGCGAAGATAAAAAACGGCGTATGGCTTATATGGCTTTGTTGGCTGGTATATACCTGTTCGTATATAGGAAAAGTCAATTATTCGGCGAACATCAATCAAGTGATAGAGTTTTACGGCGTGGGATATTCGACGGCGGGACTGGTGGGGACGTTTTTCTTTTTTGCCTACGGCGTAGGACAAGTCGTACACGGACTGCTTTGTAAAAAATATAACATAAAATGGATTGTCTTTATCAGCTTAATCACGTCGGGAACGGCAAATCTTCTCGTGGGCTTGGTGCAAAATTTCGCGTGGATTAAATTTTTATGGCTGATTAACGGATTTTCAATGTCGGTTTTGTGGCCGTGCCTGATACGCCTTTTATCTGAAACGCTGAGTAAAAAGGAAATGACCAGGGCAAGCTTGGTTATGGGAACGACCGTAGCCGTGGGTACGCTTATCGTGTATTCGCTGAGCGCGCTGTTCGTAAAAATCAATTTCCGATTATCCTTTTACGTTGCGACGGCGGTGTTTGCCGTTGTTGCGCTGATATGGTTGCTTTTCTCGTCGCGCTTGGTTGCCAAGGCGAAACGGGAAGGGGAGCAGGAAGAAACGCAATTAGAAGTGAAAGCAACCGAAAAGGGGCAAGCTTTTAGCAAATCCTTGATACTGCTTACCATCGTTATGTTTTGTTTTTACGGCGTTGCAACCAACCTGATAAAAGACGGACTGACGACTTGGGTTCCGTCGATTTTGAAGGAACAGTATAAAATGGACAGCTCGCTGTCGATCATCCTTACGTTGGCTTTGCCTATCGTGGCTATTTTTGGCAACGCGCTTGCCATCAGCATACATAAAAAAATCTCCGATTTCGTTTTACAAGGCGTACTTACTTTTTTGTGTGCAGGGCTGATTATCGGCGGCGTTATCGGCGGCGTGGTGCTTCATCAGGCTTGGTTGACCGTAGTCGGCTTTGCCATCGTATGCTTGCTTGCTTCGTCAAGCAACAGTTTGATAACAAGTATTTTCCCCCTGTTTATGAAAGGCAAAGTAAATTCGGGACGCACGGCAGGGGTTTTGAACGGATGCTGCTACATAGGCAGCACGATCAGCTCGTACGGGCTGGGCTGGATAGCGGACAATTTCGGCTGGCTTTCCGTGTTTTGGGTATTGCTTGCCGTGTGCGTTGTCGTATGTCTTGGCGGCGGCGTATACGTTTTGATAAAGAAGCGAATTCTAATCAAGGAAAAACGGCTTTCGGCTGCGTCAAGGCAAGAAGAATAAAAAAGAACCCTACGGTCATTCCGTAGGGTTTATTTTTTATGCGCAATTCCATAATCAGACAACCTATTTTTTACGGCAGGCGATTGCGTATCAAAAAGAGACCGTGCCGCGGAAGACGATAAAAGGCAAACGAAATTGACGGATTCCCTAAAAAAAGAGAAAGAATACAAAAGAAAATCCCTTTTTTAACGCGCGGGCGCGTAAAAAAATAAGGTATTTGACAAAAAAAATGTAAAATTCCGCGTGAAAGGCTTGATATTTTTTGCAAATTATATTACAATGGTCTATGGCAAAAAACTGCGATGTGTTTTTCGTGCGCCCAAAATAGGGAAAAAGGGACGAAAAATAGCGGTTTTAGCGCAAAATTACAAAGAAGAAAAAAATCAATTTGGAGGAAATAAAAATTATGGCAAAAAAATATTGCTATCTCTTCACGGAAGGCAACGCGAAGATGCGTAATATTCTCGGCGGTAAGGGTGCAAACCTTGCAGAAATGACCAACATCGGTCTTCCCGTACCCCAAGGCTTCACGATTTCTACGGAAGCTTGCACGCAGTATTACGAAGACGGTAGACAAATCAACCCTGACATTCAGGCGGAGATTATGGAATACGTCGAAAAAATGGAACAAATCTGCGGTATGAAATTCGGCGACAAGGAAAACCCCTTGCTCGTATCCGTACGTTCCGGCGCTCGCGCTTCTATGCCCGGTATGATGGACACCATTTTGAACCTTGGCTTGAACGAAGAAGTAGTAAATACGTTGGCTGCTAAATCCGGCAATCCCCGTTGGGCTTGGGACTGCTACCGCCGTTTCATTCAAATGTTCTCGGACGTTGTAATGGAAGTTGGTAAGAAGTACTTTGAAAAGCTCATCGACGAAATGAAAGAAAAGAAAGGCGTTACGCAGGACGTAGAGCTTACGGCGGACGACTTGAAAGACCTTGCAAATCAGTTTAAAGCAGAATACAAAAAGCAGCTTGGTAAGGATTTCCCTACCGACCCGAAGGAACAGCTTTTCGAAGCGGTAAAGGCAGTATTCCGCTCTTGGGACAACCCCCGTGCGAACATCTACCGTATGGACCACGATATCCCTTACAGCTGGGGTACGGCGGTTAACGTACAGATGATGGCGTTCGGTAATATGGGCGAAACTTCCGGTACGGGCGTTGCGTTCACGCGTGACCCTGCAACGGGTGAAAAGGGGCTTATGGGCGAATTCTTGACGAACGCGCAAGGCGAAGACGTTGTTGCAGGCGTTCGTACCCCGATGCCCATCGCGCAAATGAAGGAAGTATTCCCCGAAGTTTACGAACAATTCCTTAAAGTTTGCAACATTCTCGAAAACCACTACCGCGATATGCAGGATATGGAATTCACCATTCAGGACAGAAAGCTGTATATGCTTCAAACCCGTAACGGTAAGAGAACGGCTGCGGCTGCAATTAAAATCGCGTGCGACCTTATCGACGAAGGTATGATCACCGAACAGGAAGCCGTTATGCAAATCGACGCGAAGAGCTTGGATATGCTTCTTCACCCGCAGTTCGACGCAAAAGCGTTGAAAGACGCAGACAAGAACAACATAGTTGGTAAAGGTCTTGCAGCTTCCCCCGGCGCAGCGGCTGGTAAAATCGTATTCACCGCAGAAGACGCGGTTATCGAAGGCAAGAAGGGTGAAAACGTTATCCTTGTTCGTTTGGAAACGTCCCCCGAAGACATCGAAGGTATGAAATACGCGCAGGGTATCTTGACGGTACGCGGCGGTATGACTTCTCACGCGGCGGTTGTTGCGCGCGGTATGGGTACGTGCTGCGTATCCGGTTGCGGCGACATCAAGATGCACGAAGAAGAAAAGTACTTCGAACTCGCAGGCAAAATCTTTAAGGAAGGCGACGAGCTTTCCCTTGACGGTTCCACGGGTAACATCTACGATACGCTTATCAAAACCGTTCCCGCTGACCCCAACTCCGGCTATTTTGGCCGCATTATGGAGCTTGCGGATAAGTTTAAGGCGCTTGGTATCAGAACGAACGCGGACAGCCCCGAAGACGCAAAACAAGCGGTTGCATTCGGCGCACAGGGTATCGGTCTTTGCCGTACGGAACATATGTTCTTCGACCCGTCTAGAATCGGCGCATTCCGTGAAATGATTTGCTCCGACACCGTAGAAGAAAGAGAAACGGCGCTTGCAAAAATCGAACCTATGCAGCAGGCGGACTTTGAAGGCTTGTTTGAAGCGCTTGGCGGTTATCCCGTAACCATTCGTTTCCTTGACCCTCCCCTTCACGAATTCGTTCCCACCAGCGAATACGAAATCGAATTACTTGCAAACGCACAAAATAAGACGGTTTCCGAAATCAAAGAAATCATTCAAGGCTTGCACGAATTCAACCCGATGATGGGTCACCGCGGCTGCCGTCTTACCGTAACCTATCCCGAAATTGCAGTAATGCAAACGAAGGCGGTTATCAAAGCGGCAATCAACGTAATCAAGCGTCACCCCGATTGGAGCCTTGTTCCCGAAATTATGATTCCCCTTACGGGCGAAACGAAGGAATTCAAGTTCGTTAAGGATATCGTTGTAAAGACGGCTGACGAAGTTATCGCTGCAAGCGGCGTTGCTTTGAAGTATGAAGTTGGTACGATGATCGAAATTCCCAGAGCGTGCTTGACCGCGGAAGACATCGCAAAGGAAGCGGAATTCTTCTGCTTCGGTACGAACGACCTTACGCAGATGGCGTTCGGCTTCTCCCGTGACGACGCTGGTAAGTTCTTGCCTGCATACTATGCAAACAAGATTTACGAATCCGATCCTTTCGCAAGATTGGATACGACGGGCGTTGGTAAGCTGATGAAGATGGCGGTTGACGGCGGTAAAGCGGTTCGTCCTAATATGCACCTTGGCATCTGCGGCGAACACGGCGGCGATCCTTCGTCTATCGAGTTCTGCCACGAAATCGGTCTTTCCTACGTTTCCTGCTCGCCTTACCGTGTGCCCATCGCAAGATTGTCCGCAGCGCAGGCGAACATTAAAAATCCCCGCAACTAATTTGCAAGGATAAATAAAACAATAAAGCGGCTTGTCCTAAACGGACGGGCCGTTTTTGTTTTTCGATTATTTCTATTGACAAATGCAGGCGGTTTGTGTATAATAATAGTAAGGAATAAATAAGGGGGCATTTTATGGGCATTTTTAAAAAGATTTTCAACAAATCGAAAAAAGAAGAAGAAAAGAAAGAAGAATGCTGGTATAATAACGCGCACGAGCAGGGACAAATTCCATCCGCGCCGCCGTTAGAAGCGCCTTGCAGCCAAAATTCTTATCTTTATTCTACGGCGAAGCAAGCGGCGAAGAAACAATAATGCAGCGATTGCATAACGCGAATAACGCACGCATATAAAAGAAGCGCAATAAACAAACGGCTGTCCCAAACGGACGGGCCGTTTTTGTTTTGTTGACGGGGACGGTGGGCGCGTAGCTTTTGGATATTTTATTCGGTTTTATTTGACAAGGGCGCGCGCGTGTGTTATTATATTTATATTAAGGAAGGAAAACGCTTATGTTTAATCAAAATATGTACCGCTTGGGCAGCAAACGCTCGACGATACGCGAAATTTTTGAATATGCCAAACTCCGCAGCGCGGAAATCGGCGAGGAAAATGTGTTCGATTTTTCCATCGGGAATCCGTCCGTACCAGCCCCTGAAATCGTCAATCAGACGATTGAACGGCTTGTGAAAGAAACGCCGTCCGTGGCGTTGCACGGGTACACGTCGGCACAAGGGGATAAAGGCGTGCGCGATAAGATTGCGGCAAATTACACCCGTCGTTTCGGCGTAGCGATTTCGGGCGACGATTTATATATGACGGTGGGGGCGGCGGCTTCGCTGACCATCACCTTTAAAGCGCTCACCTGCGAAAAGGACGAGTTCATCGTCTTTGCGCCCTATTTTCCCGAATATGCGGTGTTCGTGGCAAACGCAGGGGCAAAGCTTACGGTGTTGCCGTCCGACGAGAGAATGCAGCCCAACTTCGACGCGTTGGAACAGGCGTTAAGCCCGCGCGTGAAAGGGGTGCTGATAAACTCGCCCAACAATCCGTCGGGTGCGGTGTACGGCGAAGAAACGATACGCCGTTTGACGGATATTTTACGAAAAAAATCCAAGGAATACGGCGCGCCTATCTATTTGATTTCCGACGAGCCGTACCGTGAACTCGTTTACGATAAGCAAACCAAAGTGCCGTGCGTAATGGCGTATTACGACGATAGTATCGTTTGCTATTCCTATTCCAAATCTCTCTCGATGCCGGGCGAACGCATTGGGTATATCGCGGTCAATCCCAAAGCGACGGACAGCAAGGCGGTATACGCGGCGGTATGCGGGGCGGGGCGGTCCTTGGGCTTTGTTTGCGCGCCTGCGCTTTTCCAGCGTGTGGCGGCGGAATGCGACGGATGGACGGCGGATTTGTCCGTATATAAGCGCAACCGCGATTTATTATATCAAGGCTTGACCGATTGCGGTTTCACCTGCGTATATCCCGACGGTGCGTTTTATTTGTTTTTGAAAGCGGCGGAAGCGGACGCTGAGGCGTTTTGCGAACGCGCAAAGAAATATGAGCTGCTGCTGGTAAACGGCGAGGATTTCGGTGCAAAGGGCTGGGTACGCGTGGCGTATTGCGTGCAAACCGAGCGCATTGAAAAGGCGTTGCCGTTGTTTAAAAAGCTGGCGCAGGAATACGGGCTTTGCAAATAAAAAGGAAAAACGACTGTAATTATAAATTTTTCTTAACTCGACAAACAAAGACAGAATTCGACAAAAGCAGACAGGCGAAAAAAGGGGTTTTGGCTTGAAAATGGGCGGATTTTGTGATATAATACAATTACAAAGTCAAGCGCGCGACAATGTAAATCTATTTTTACGGAGCATCCCCTTATGACCGAAAACGAAAAAGAAATCGCAATACAAGCGAAAGCGGAACCCCATTTCACCAAGCAAGCGTTATTGACGGAAATTTCAGCGGCGATACAAGATTGTTTCGTTGCGGAAATTGCGCAAGAAAAGGACGTTTTGCACCTGCAATTTTTTAACGGACAGCGTTTTGATTTGGCGTTGACCGAGCAGTAAAAAGTTTGGTATTTTTGCGCGCCGAATACCCCGCGGCGCGCAAAAAGAAAAACTTTCAAAAAAACAAAAAAGTTTACAAAAAGCCTTTAAAAAAGATTGACAACCCCTTGAAAGTGTGTTAAACTTATTTCACGCACCCAAGAGGGGTGTAATTTTTTGTATGGAGTTTTTAGTATGGCAGTTAAAACCGCTAGAGCGAAAATTACGTTTGAATGCACGGAATGCAAGCATAGAAACTATGACAGCATTAAGAACAAGAAGAACGATCCCGACAGATTGGTAATGAGCAAATATTGCCCTTTCTGCAAGAAGCACACGGAACACAAAGAATCCAAATAATCCATTTCGCGCAAGCTCCGTTTTAAGAGAAATGGGGCGGTTTGCGCATACGAGGTAACGAATGGCTAACGCAACAAAAACGAAGAATAAGAAACCGAATTGGTTTCGTCGCGTAGGCGCGAGAATCAAGGAAACCTTCTCCGAGCTGAAAAGAGTAACTTGGCCGAAGCTTCCCACCGCTTTAAAGACGACGGGCGTCGTGCTCGTAATCGTCGCGGTTTTTCTTGTCGTCGTTACGGCTGTCGATTTGGGCTTGACCGAGCTTTTGAATCTTCTCACGGGTATCAGTGGGTCGTAATCGGAGGGTAAGTATATGCCGATGAATGAAGAACCCAAGTGGTATATCCTGCATACCTATTCCGGGTATGAAGCAATGGCAAAGGTCAGCCTGGAAAAGTTGATTGAAAACAACAATCTTGGCGACTATATCGTGGATTTGAAAATTCCGATGGAGCAGGTCATCGAAGAAAAGAACGGCAAAAAGAAAATCGTTGATAGAAAGCTTTTGCCTTGCTACGTCTTCATCAAGATGATTTACACCAACCAAATTTGGTATTACGTCACCAGTACGCGCGGCGTAACGGGTTTTTGCGGCCCGCAGGGTAGACCCATTCCTATGAAAGCGGAAGAAATTCGCAAAATGCGTTTGGAAGAAGTCGTTTCGGACGAAGTATTTGAAATCGGCGACACCGTATCGGTAGAAGACGGTCCTTTGAAGGGCTTCTTCGGTATGATTAAAGAGCTTAACCAGTCCGCGCAAAAGGCGAAAATCACCACGACGATGTTCGGCAGAAGCACGGACGTGGAAGTGGAATACATCCAAATCAAAAAAGTGGACGCGACTTTGCCCGAAGCAAACGCAGACGAAGAATAATATTATTTTAAAAAGGCGGCACAGCCGTCAACGCGCGGTTTGTAGCGTAAACCAGCGCACGGCAACCTTGTTGCCAACCAACTTGTTAAAAACGTGGGAGAGACGTCAAATCTTTCAAGGCGTCTTG
>JAZSGC010000147.1:0-6965 GCA_045532525.1 Candidatus Scatosoma sp. | reverse complement strand
TACGTGATCAGTGGTATCGTCGTATCCATTTTGCTTGCGCTTAAAATTATGAAAAAATAAGAAAAAAACGCAAAAGAAAACTCCCGTTTTAGACGGGAGTTTTTTATTTTCCTTGCAAACGTCAATCACGCGAAAAGCTTTCTATCATATCTAAATATTCTTCAAAGCGATACAAATCTTCGGCGGAATAATAATCTATGTAAATCCTGCCTTTCTTTTCGTTGCCTATCAAGGAAACCTTGGTTTGAAATACCGAACGCATCCGCTGCACCAGCGCTTTGATTTCCGCATTTTTTGCCGCCGCCTTGGCTTGCTTTTGTGCTTCGGCGTCCGTATCCGAAGCCAAAAACGCTTTCACCGCGCTTTCCATTTCTCGAACGGAATACCCCTGCTTTATACATTCCTGCGCGAACGCAAGCTGCTGCGCAGCAGGTACGCGGACAAGCGTTCTTGCGTGTCCCGCCGATAACTGATTACTTTCGATCAGCCCGATGATTTCAGGCGCAAGCGTAAGCAATCGCAGGGTGTTTGCTACGGCGGGACGGGAACGGCCGATCAAGGAAGCCACGTCGTCCTGCGTTAAGCCAAACTCTTCCACCAACCGCCTCATCAAGTGCGCTTCGTCCATTATCGCCAAGGTGTTGCTTTTTAAATCTTCAATACAAGAAAAGGCTTCCGCATTTTCTTCGGGGAAGCGGTATACGCGCACGTCCAACTCCTGCGTGCCGATGGATTTTGCCGCGTAAAAATCCCTGTCCGCCGCCAGCAGCCGATACCTTCCGTCCTGGGTTACGTTAACGGAAAATTCGGGGACGCCGTTTAAAAGAAAGTGTGCCGCGCGAGCGCGCAATTCCTTGCGTTCAAAAGCCTCTACCGAGCGTTGCGGCTGAATTTTCCCGATTGCAATTTTACATTTTTCGTGTTCTATGCGGAAAACATCCGCTCTTTTTTGCCGTTTCATAGATTCCCTTTGGGCGGTTTCAACGCATACCTGCCCCTTGCATTCGTCCTTTTTTGACTATTTTAACTGAAAACGGAGCCGCCTGGATAGGTAGCCCCGTTTTTACTTTACCTTATTCGGGTTTTTCCGTTTCGTCCGCCTGCGTTTGCACGGGTTTGTCCGCGTCAACGCTTTCCGCATCCACAGCTTCTACCGTTTCCGTTTCGAGCGCATTTTCTTCTACGGGCGCGTTTTCCGTTTCCGTCACTTCTTCCGCTTCCGCGCGTTCTTCGACGGTAGCTTTACCCATTTTCCCGAAAGGATTCGCTTCGTGCTCGCCTTCCTTTCTTTCCATTTCTTCAATAACTTCCGTATACGAAGCGCCGCGCATCAGCATTTGCACTTCGTCCGTGTAAATGGTTTCCTTTTCCACCAACACGCGGGACATATTGTCGAGAATGGCGCGATTTTCTTTAAGCAGCTTGGTTGCGCGTTCGTGCGCTTCCGTAATCAAACGACGGATTTCTTCATCAATAGCCGCCGCCGTTTCCTGCGAGTAACCGCCACGGTTTTGATGTCCGTATTCCATACCCATAAACACGGGCTGATCGGAATCGTACGCCACCAAACCGAGCTTGTCGCTCATACCCCATTGCGTAACCATACGGCGCGCGATGTCGGATACGTGGCGCAGGTCCGCGCTTGCGCCCGTCGTTACGTCTTTGATAACAAGCTCTTCCGCTACTCTGCCGCCGAGCGTCATACAAATATTATCTACGAGCTTGTTATACGAAACGTCGTTGTCGTCCGTTTCGGGTCTGGTCATCGTATAACCCGCCGCCTGACCGCGGGGGATAATGGAAACTTCGTGTACGGGATCGCAATGTTTGCAAAGACAAGCGAGCACCGCGTGTCCTGCTTCGTGATATGCCGTGCAGCGTTTGTCCGATTCGGTAACGACGCGGCTCTTTTTCTGCGGCCCCATCAAAACCTTGTTGATGCCGTCGTACAATTCCAAATTGCCGATAGTCTTTTTGCCTTTACGCGCCGCAAGGATTGCCGCCTCGTTTAACAGGTTGGCAAGCTCCGCGCCCGAAAAACCGGCGGTGATACGCGCAACCGTTTTGAAGTTGACGTCCTTTGCCATCGGTTTGTTTCTTGCGTGAACTTTAAGAATTTGCTCTCTCCCTTTTACGTCGGGCAGGTTGACGTTGATTTGTCTATCGAAACGGCCGGGACGGAGAAGCGCGGGGTCAAGAATATCCGCACGGTTGGTCGCCGCCATAATGATGATGCCGTCGTTGCTTTCAAACCCGTCCATTTGCACGAGAATTTGGTTCAGCGTCTGTTCGCGTTCGTCGTGGCCGCCGCCAAGACCCGCGCCTCTGCGTCTGCCTACGGCGTCAATTTCGTCGATGAAAATGATGCAGGGCTGATTGCGTTTTGCCATATCGAACAGCTCGCGCACGCGCTTCGCGCCGACGCCGACGTACATTTCCACGAAATCCGAACCGGAAACGGAGAAGAAGGGCACGCCCGCTTCGCCCGCAACCGCTTTGGCAAACAACGTTTTACCTGTACCCGGAGGGCCTACCAGCAATACGCCAGCCGGAATTCTTGCGCCCAACGTAGAGAACTTTTTCGGCGCTTTAAGGAATTCCACAATTTCCTGCAATTCTTCTTTTTCTTCTTCCGCACCCGCAACGTCGGAAAAACGCACCTGCACGTTGTTTTGCACCTGCGTTTTGTTTTTGCTCATACTCATCGTGGGGTTGCCCGCGTTGGTTGCGCTGCGCATCAGCATAAAGAACAGGAAACCTACCAAAAGCAAGCCAAGTAAGGGCAGTATGCTCGACCAAACGCTGCCTGCGTTCGGGTCTTCAAAAGAGAATGCGATGGAAGGGTATTTTTCTAAAACATCTTCAATGAACGCAAACGCTTCCGCGCTGTACATACTCGGGCCGACGGAATAAAACTTCACCGTTTTATCGCCGAGCTTCGCCACGACCGTCCATTGATAGGAATCGAAAATAACCTCGTTGACTTCGTAAGTCTTTTCCTTATACGTTCCCGTTTCAATAAGCGTTTTGATTTCCGTGAAATTCAGGTTAATGCCTTGGTTGATAATTGCAACGACGACCATCACCGCCACGGCAATCAATGCGACCGCTAACACGCTCCACCATATAATTCTTGTTTTCTTTCTCAAAATTAACTCCTTACGCCCAAAAAAGGACGAATTGTTGCTATCGTTTACTATCGCTTACGAAAATTTATAAACGTTTTCGCAAGCTTTTAAACAAAAAGCTATGCTTTTTTGTCTGCGCCGTCCATTCTTTTTTCGTGACTTTATTTTATCATATCGACAAGGCTTTTTCAAGCATTTCCGTCGCCGTTTTTCAAACATTTAACAAACGTTCACGCATTATACACAAAAAGCCGTCGGTTTTTGTCTTTTTTTACTTATAGCAAGGCTTCTATTAAAATTTTAATACCGATACCCAGCAAAACAATCCCGCCAAGCAAGCCCGCTTTTTCCGCAAGCTTATTCCCTACCTTTTTGCCGATAAAGACTGCGGCGATAGAAAGTACGCCCGTGATCAATCCGATGACCGCCGTCGCGCCCCAAACGCCCAACGCAAGCCCTGTTTCCGTCAAGTCCGCCATTTTCAGCGTAACCCCTACGGCAAGCGCGTCTATCGACGTTGCTACCGCCTGCAAAAGCAGCTGCACTACCCAAGGTCTTTTTGTGTTTTTTTCTACTGGACACGTACCTGCCCCGCCCATTTTTGCATTTTCGCGTTTGGCTTTGACCATTTCGGAAATGTTTTCCCAAAGCATTTTTCCGCCCAAAAATGCAAGCAAGCCAAAGGATATCCACGCGGAAATTTTCTCAAAGACATCCAAAAACGCTTCGGCTACGGCACCGGCTACGTAATAACCGATAACGGGCATCATCATTTGGAATACACCGAAGAATAAACCGATAAGAAGCACCCGCTTCCACGGCATTTTCGCTTCACACATTCCGTCCGTCATTGCCACGGCGCAAGCGTCCATAGACACCGCTAAGCCCAGCAATAAAATTTCCCAAACCTGCATCGCTTTACTTCCTTGCCCGTATTATAAACAGCCTTTGTTTTTCAACGCCGCAACCACTTCGGCAAAAATTTCGTCGGGGGTTTTCGTGCCGTCGATACAAACGTAGCGATCGGGATTTTTCTGCGCGAGCGCTTTAAAGCCTTCGTATACGCGCTTATGGAACGCCATACCCGCCTGCTCCAAACGGTCGTTTTCGTCCGCGCCGTGTTTGCGCTTGAACGCAGCTTCGGGAGTAAGATCGATAAAAATTGTTACGTCGGGTAGGTAGTTTTCCAAGGCGTACGCGTTGATTTTGCTAATAAAATCTACGCCCAAATTTCTGCCATAACCCTGATACGCCAAGGACGAATCCACGTATCTGTCGCAAATAACCAGCTTGCCCTCTTCCAAGGCAGGGTCCACTCTATCGCGCAAATGCTGCACACGGGAAGCGGCGTACAAAAGCGCTTCGCATTCGTCCGTCATTTCCGCATTTTTGCCATTGAGCAAAATTTCGCGAATGGCTTCGGAAATCTTACCGCCGCCCGGTTCGCGCGTGAAAATATGCGGAACGCCCGTCTCCGTCAAATACGCGCTGAGCATTTTTAACTGCGTACTTTTGCCGCAGCCGTCGCAACCTTCAAAAGTAATAAATTTACCCGTCTTTTTCATATAGTTTATTCCTTTTTCGCCCTTTTCAATACAGCGATTTTTCCGTTTTTTAATCCAAACGTATGATTTGCGCTTTGCAAAAGGGCTATTTTTTCGTCCGTAACTCTTTCTCCCTCCCGCAAAAGCGGCGTACAAGGCGGAAACAAACCGCAATATCCCGCGCTTATCCGTCCTTCCGCTTGGGAAAGCGTGACCCATTCCGTTTCCTTTGTTGTGATTTCGTTGACTTCACACGCCTTAGCTTGTTGCGGGACAGCACAAGCTTCCGTCAAGGGATATTCCAAAAATAACCTTTCAAGTCGTGCTTGCAGCCGTGAAAAATCCTGCATTTTCGTTGCGGGGGAAAGATAAAAGCATATCGCGTTTCCGTCGCAAAATTCCGCATAAATTCCTTCGCCTTCAAGCAGCTCTGCCACCCGAAACGCATTATCGCCAAACCGCGCGCAAAGCTTTGTCCAGTCGCCACCGCAATAGATGCGGGGGTGCTTAGAAAATTGTCTGCTGGCTTCTTCCAAGGTTTGGTTTTGCGGATATTTCGCCGCGTATTCCACGGAAGCCATAATCGGATAGGAAGGGCTGGTGGTACGGAAAATGTCCGCACCCTTTTCCAGCGCGTCCGCCGTGCGCTTATCCCGCGCTGATAAAATTGCGCCTTGCGTAAACGCGGGCAGGCTCTTATGTACGCCGTCCACCCACATATCCGCATACGCACCCGCATAAATTTCTTTATGAAAATGCAGATGTCCGCCGTGCGCGCCGTCCACCAGCAATAGCTTGCCCGTTTGGTCGCAATAGCTTCGCGCCGCCGCCAAATCGGCAATGTTCCCGTAATAATCGGGAGAAGTAAACAGCAATGCGTCCGCGCTCTCCAAAAGCACGCCAAAATCTCGTTTCAACTCGTACACGGTATGGGGTAACGGGATTTTTTTATCCGTCTTGGACGGATATAACAACAATTCCAAGCCCAAAGCTAAGCAGCCGTTGAACACGCTTTTGTGCGCGTTTTCACTAGTTAAAATACGGCGCGCGCCAAGCGTTTTTGCCGCGTACAGCATTGACAAAACGCCCGCCGTACTGCCGTCCGTGACAATAAAGCTGCGGTGTGCGCCAAGGATTTGCGCAATATCCCGCTCTGCTTCCGCAATACAGCCGATAGGGGACGAAAGGTTGTCGGAATAAGACAACTCCGTAATATCCCAACCAAAGGTTTTGTGCCCGGGCGTATGGAAAGAAAGGTGTGGGGACGTTTGTTTTTCCAGCATTTGCGCAATTTTACAGCTTTTTAACAGGCTTTCGTTCTGAAAAATTTCGCGCATACGCTCCCCCTTTTTTAATTATGAATAGAAAGGAACGGCAAAACACCGTTCCTTTACAAATTTACGCCTTGTTCAGCACCGCTTCGATGAGATAATTCACAAACAAAAGGCTTTCGCACTGGAAACCTTCTTCCACGCGATATTTCTTTTCCAAAGGCGCCATCGAAAGGAATGCAACGCACATATTTTTAGACGTCGCTTTTTTCGTGGTTTTGCCTTCCGCGTTAATGATTTTGTCCTCGTAATGCGCAAGGTAGTCCTGCAACCCGTCCATTACCGTTTCTTCATATACGATATTGCCGAATTCGTCCTTGATGGCTTCGCCCGTCGCAGGGTCTATTTTCTCGATTGCGGGGTTTAAGTTGACGTAGTAGCTATGCTCCGTCGTTTGATTTTGGCTGTCTGTAATCGCCACTTTTTCAAAACGAACCAGCCCGCGGTCTAAATATCCATAAAATTCAACGAGCGCGTCGCGATAGTCGTTCAAACGCTTACAATCGTCCTTTTCGCCCCGCAAAAGCTGCGCTTCCGTTTTAAAACGCTTGTCCTTTTTCACGCGCTTGCGAAAATCCTTGCGCGCAATTTCTTCGTTCAAGTCGCCGCTTTCCCAGTCGGAAACAACACCGTTTGCCGTGGTGGAAAAGAAATACTTGGAAAGATACGCTTCCAACTGCACGAAATAACTGTTCTCGCCTTCCAGCTCGTACATATAATGCCTACGGGAACGCGCAAACGTTTCCGTATACTTATAATACGCTGTTTCTTGCGTGGCTTCGTCTTTATAGGAATCGTCTTCATTCTTGGCGTGCGCAACGAACATCAAATCGCCTTCGCCAACGGAAAAACGCGCTTCCAAAATCGTGCCGTATTCTTTACCCAAATCTTCTTGCGCGGTTTCGAGAACTTCATAAGAAAATACGCCGTTCTCAAAAGCACTTTTATATAAATCGTTAAAT
>JAZSGC010000072.1:0-9211 GCA_045532525.1 Candidatus Scatosoma sp. | reverse complement strand
TGTGCGGAAATAGTCTCAGTCTGTGCGGGCATAGGCGCGCTTTCCGCTACCACGGGCGTGGGTTCGGGTTGTGCAGGGGGGATTTCCGCTGGTTCTTCTTTTTCTTCCGTAACCGATTGCACGGGCGCGGCTTGCGCTTCCGCAGCTTCTACAACTTTCACCGTTTCCGTAGCGAACGATTGCTCCGTCGTTTGCGCTATCCTTTCCGATTGCGGCTCGGTGGTATCTACCGCCTGTACCGGAATGTTTTCCGCGGCTTCTACGGTTTCTATTTCCGTCGTTACCGTTTCCGCGGTTTCGTCCGCTGTTTGTTTTGCTTCTTCGGCTTTTGCCGCTTCTGAGGCAAGCCGTTTTTTCTTGCGTGCGGAAGCCACGCAGGGGATAACGATTATCAGGGCGATAAGCGCCGCGGCAAGCCCGATAGCAATACCCGCCAACACGGGATTTTTCTTACAATAGTCTATGCAGCTTTGTATCAAGGATACGCTCAATAAATAATGCACGGTATACTCCTTTCAATGACGTAACGCGCAACGCGCGTTCGCGTATTCATAGCGTATTCATATTTTAATATAAAACGCCGAAAAAGTCAAGTTAAAGGAAAAAAATTTCTTCGACTTTTCCAAAAAAATTGACAACGCCCCGCAAATGGTTTACAATAGAATTATGGAAAGAATTACTACGGCAATCATCGGCGGCGGCGCGGCGGGACTAATGCTCGCAAACGCGCTTACCGAAAGCGAATACGCATCTGCTCCCACCGTGAAAACGGTGGTGTTTGAACGCGGAGACAGAGTGGGGAAAAAGCTCTCCGCTACGGGGAACGGACAGGGCAACGTCACCAACCTGCAAGTCGCTAAGGATAAAGACGGCTATTTTTCGTCTAACGACGGCGCAAAAGCGTTGGCGCAGGCCATTGTCAAAAATCACGACAATAAGGAGTTTGAAACATTTTGGTCACGGCGCGGAGTAGCGCTTATCTACGACGAACGGGGCAGGGCATATCCGTCCAGTCGTCAGGCTTCTTCGCTGACCGACGCCCTTCGCTTTTATGCGGCGGAAAAGGGTGTGGAGCTACGCGTTGGCAGCTTGGTTACAAGCATACAAAAGCAAGGGGAAGAATTTGTTATCCATTATCAAAAAGAGAATTCAACGCATACCTGCTATGCGCAAACGGTCGTACTTTGCGCAGGCGGCAACGCGGCGAAAAACTTCGGCACGGACGGCTCGGCATACGCCTTAGCAAAAGCTTTCGGGCATACTTGCACGCCGTTGCAGCCTTCGTTGGTACAGTTAAAAACGGATACGGCTTACACCAAAGCCTTGAAGGGTATACGAGTAACGGACGGCGTCTTAACGGCGGTCACGCCGACGAAAACGCACGTTTTGCAGGGGGATATTATCTTTACCGATTACGGCGTTTCGGGGGACGCGGTGTTCCGTATTTCCGCGTTTATCGCAAGCGAAATCGTAGGCGGAAGCGTTCGGTTCTTCATTGACTTTTTGCCGAGCTTTACCGGAGAAAGGGTGTATCAAATGCTGCAACAAAAACGTGCGGCGTATCCCGCGTTGGAGCAAACGGAGCTACTGTTCGGTATCGTAAATAACCAAATCGGCAGGGCGATTATGCGCCGTGCCGGCGGAGATTTGCGCAAGGCGGCGGGCTTGGTAAAGGCGTTTTCCTTACAGGTCAACGGAAGCTTGGGCTTCGATTACGCGCAGGTCACCAAGGGCGGCATTCCCCTTTCGGAGATAGACGAAAGCCTGCAAAGCAAGCGGGTAAAAGGGCTGTATTTTGCGGGGGAAATTTTGGACGTAGACGGCGCTTGCGGCGGCTTCAATTTACAATGGGCGTATTCTTCTGCAAAAACGGTGGCGCAGGCAATCGTGTGCAATGCGGCGCAATCCGCGACGAAAAATAATAAATGACGGGGGCAGGTATGCGTTTAATCACAATTTCAGACGTAAAATTGCCTATCACCGCCGATGAAAAGCAGCTTTTGAATATTGCACGCAAAAAGCTGGGTGCACCCCCTGCATATTTTTCTATCAAGAAAAAATCCTTAGACGCAAGGGATAAAAGCAATCTTCGCTACGTGTACACGATAGAATGTGCGGATAAGCCCAAAAGGGAAGAGCTTCCCGTTTTTGCGCGCTTACCCGAAACCAAACAGCCCAAGGATAGGGTGCTTGTCGTAGGCAGCGGACCTGCGGGTTTGTTTTGCGCCGTGCGCTTACTGGACCACGGTATCCGTCCGCTCGTGATTGAACGGGGCGCAAGCGTAGAAGAACGCGAAAAGAAAATCGACGAATTTTTCACTACTCGGTTTTTGGATACGCAAACGAATATCCAGTTCGGCGAAGGGGGCGCGGGTACGTTTTCGGACGGAAAGCTCAACACCCAAACGCACAGCCCGCTCAATCAAGACGTATTAAAGCTTTTCGTTCGCTTTGGTGCGCCTGCGGAGATTTTGTATCTTTCCAAGCCGCATATTGGCAGCGATAATTTAAAAAAGGTCGTCAAAAATATCCGCGAATACATCCAACAACAGGGCGGCGAAGTGTTGTTTCATACCCGCTTAGAAAGCATCGGTATAGAAAACGGCAAGGTCGTTTCAGCGACCGTGAAAAGCTTGAAAAATTCGACTTCAGTAACGGAAAGTACGGAAAAAATCCCCGTTTCCACGGTGGTGCTTGCCATCGGGCATAGTGCAAGGGACACCTTTGAGAAGCTGCTTGCGCTCGGCGTACCGATGCGCGCTAAAAATTTTGCCGTCGGCGTCCGTATCGAGCATTTGCAAAAAAATATCGGCAAGGCCCAGTACGGAAATGCGTACGCCCTGCTTCCCGCCGCCGATTACAAGCTGGTTTCTCACGCCAAGGATAGGGCGGCGTTCACCTTTTGTATGTGCCCCGGCGGTTACGTAATGCCCGCCGCAAGCGAAGAAGGCGGCGTCGTCACCAACGGGATGAGCAACTACGCCCGCGACGGAGAAAACGCCAACAGCGCATTGATCGTGCAGGTATCGCAGGAAGATTTCGGCACGGACGCGCCCCTTGGCGGCATGGAATTTCAGCGCAAATTAGAAAGGGCGGCATTTGTAGCAGGCGGAGAAAACTATGCCGCGCCCACACAGCTCGTCGGCGATTTTTTAGAAAATAGAGTAAGCGCCCGCTTCGGTGAAGTGCAGCCTACCTATGCGGCGGGTACGGCGTTTGCCGATTTACGCGCGGTATTGCCGCCGTCGGTAACGGAAACGCTGGCGTATGCCTTGTCGGATATGGATAGAAAGCTGCGCGGTTTTGCGTGCCGCGACGCCATTTTAACGGGCGTAGAAAGCCGAACCAGCGCTCCCGTGCGCATCGATCGTGACGAAACCCTGCAATCGGTCGGCGTAAAGGGGTTGTACCCCTGCGGTGAAGGGGCGGGCTATGCTGGCGGTATCACTTCGTCCGCGGCGGATGGGCTTCGCGTTGCCGAAATGCTTTTTTCCGCGCTGAACGCTTAACCCTATCGCCGCGCAAAAAACGAAAATAACAAACAAAAAATGTTCAAAATTAAAACATTTCACAATATCATCACACAGTTTTCACCAAACTATCACAAACAAAAAGTAAAATATCAGTTGCGAGAACGGAAGAAGGGTTTTCGCAAATAGGGAAAATTATCCCCGCGGTTGGTCGGGAACAGGGAAAGAGATTTCCGCCGCGAAGCAAAAAGCACGGAAAAGTGTTTGTAAAAAACCGACTATACTAACTTTTTTCATATTCTCTCACTAAAGGGTATACGGCTCGCGCTTGCGCGAGCCGTATATCGTCCTTTCAACCAAAAACCCCGTTTGCTTATGCGAACGGGGTTTGATGATACTCTATGTTTAGTTGCCTTTTTTGGAAATGCTCCAAAGCCTTGTTTTCTTAGGCTCTACGGGGTCGGAAAGCGTAACCTTCACCGTAGCAAGCTTGATTTTTTCAGGCTGGGATTTTTCGTCGGCATATTGATGGGTGACCACCGCAACGCGCGTTTTGGACTGTTCGTTTTGTGCGGTTTGGTCAGGCTGTTCAAGCTGCTTAGGCTGCGCACGTACGCCGTCGCACTCGTCCACGCAGGCGTCCGTTTGGCAAGCGTTTTCGCTGCGTTCCGCTACGCGTTCAGCCGTGCAGTTTTCCGTTACGCAAACGGCTTTAATGGCGTTGTAATAAATATCGCTCATACGCTCGATTTGCGCAAAGGTAACGTATTCGTTCGCCTGATGAATCGTCGCTTCGTCGCCCATCATTTCCGGACCGAACGCACAGCCGCACTTCAACGCTCTTGCATACGTGCCGCCGCCGATAGCGATGGGTTTACCGTTATCGCCCGTCACTTGGTTGTACACGGCGGTAAGCGTAGAAATCAACTCGCCGTTGGGGGCGTTGTAAAGGGGGGCTTGGTAGTTGTCGATTACGTATTCTAAGCCGAACGCGTCCAGCTTCTTTGTTACCGCTTCCAAGGGCAGGGTAGCGGGGAAACGGATATCCGTCGTAATTTTCAATACGCCGTCCTTTAACAGGGCGACGTCGGGGGACATCGTCAGCTTGCCCGTTTCGTCTTGTAATTCTTTCAAGCCCGTCGCGTCGTCAAACAACAGCGCGTACAAATTTTTACAGCTTTCGCTGCTTTCGGCTAAGAAGCGGAGCATCGCCTGTAAGGCATTTGCGCCCATATGCGGCGTAGAGCCGTGCGCAGACTTTCCGTCCACGCGTAAAATATTCGTTGTGTTATCGTAGGAAAAGCGGGTATCCGCTATGGGATTTTCATAACCGACCAGCTTTTCCGCCGTCTTTCTCGTCAGTACGGCAACGGCGTTGTCGCACACCATATTTACTCGTTCGCCTGCGGTCAACGCGGACACGGGTGCGTCGTTTAACGGACAGGACAAGGTAAAATGCAAAATACCTTTCTCCGCGTAGATCACGGGAAAATCCGCGTCGGGCGTGAAGCCTTCTTCGGGCATTTGCGCCACTTGGTTATAATGCTCGATGCATTTCCAGCCCGCTTCTTCGTTGCAGCCGACGATAAGCTTGATTTTCCGCGACGGGATTTTGCCTTCGTCCTTAATCGCTTTCAAGGCATACAAACAAACGATAGCGGGGGTTTTGTCGTCCATCGCGCCCCTGCCCCAAATTTTCGTGCCCAACACGCCGCCGTCGGACGGATCGTCGTTGATGACGCCGCCAAAGGGGGGATATTTCCAACCGCCGCCCGCAGGCACAACGTCTAAATGTGCCAAAATAGCAAATTCTTTTCCTTCGCCAAAAACGACTTCCCCCACGTAATTGTCGTAGTTATGGGTTTCAAAGCCCATACCCGCCGCAAGGTCTAAAAAGAACTGTAAGCAGTCCGCCGCTTCCTTGCCGAACGGACAGTTTTCTTCCGCGGGTTTTAAGGAAGAATCAAACCGTAAAATATCTACGGTAGAAGCCACGATGTCGTTGAAATATTTTTTCATACCATTCTCCATAGCCGAAAAGCTGTGTATTTCTTCTAAGCCGCTCCAACCAAAGCTTGGGCAAAACGGCGCAAAGCATAGTTACACTATATATTATACACATTTTTTTTCGTTTGGTAAACAAAATAAAGGGGTTAAGGCAAAAAAATAATTTTTTCCAAAGCTCCGCTTTGACATTTTTATAAAAGTATGCTACAATAAAAAAGTATAGTATACTTACCGCATAGGAGAAAATGCAAAATGTCGCTTTCAGGGCAAAAACCGCCGCACGCAGGACATCGCGCTCGGTTGTTTAAAAAATCCAAAACCGAACGCCTTTCGGATAACGAATTGTTGGAATTGCTTTTATTTTATGCTCTGCCCCGTTGCAATACCAACGATATTGCACACGCGTTGCTTAGTACGTTCGGCTCGCTCAAAGGTGTGCTCAGCGCCGATTTGCAGTCCCTGCAAGCGGTAAAGGGAGTGGGCGAAAGTGTGGGAACGTACCTGCAAAATCTCGGCGAGCTGACGGCGCGTTGCGTAGGAATTTCCAAAGGCGAAATGCTGGTGGACGACGCTTCGGCGCGTCGCAGACAGTTCCAAGACACCCTTGGCTTTGCCTATAAAGACGAGAAAATGGAAGTGGTGGACGTCTACCTTTTAAACGACGAAGCTACGGTGTTTAAAAGCTTGCGCTTGGCGCAAGGTAAGGAAAGTCACGCGGAGTTCAAGCCCCAAACCCTTGCGAAAATTTTCGTAGAGTACGCGCCCGCAGGTATCGTGTTGGCGCACAACCACCCCAGCGGCAATCACAAGCCTTCTGCAACGGACGAAGCAATGACCGAGCAATGCCAAGTTTTGTGCAGCTTGCATAACGTAATGTTTTGCGACCATATTATCTACGCGGGCGAAAGCCGATATAGCTACTATGAATCGGGAAAGTTGCAAGGCATCAGCGCGGGATATTCTATCACCCGCTTAATTTGTCCCCAAGGAGCGCCCGATGCCTACTAAAAAACTTAAAAACACACAAGAAGCGGTAAAAAAACCGCTGAACACACAGGCAGTCGAAAGCGCGGATAAGGCGGAAAGAAAGGACGAAAATCCCATTCGTAGCTATTTCGTGCGATTGTTCGGAAAAATCAATTTCCGCAACGAAGCGCAATTTTTGTATTTTGGCAAATGGCTGGTCTTTCTCGTGCTTATCACCGTGGAAGTGCTGATGATTTTGCAACAAACGGACGAATTCAAAGCGGAAAAAGGCTGGATAAAGCTGGTGGTTTTGCTGTCGCTTGCTACCATTTTAACGGCGTCGGAAGGGGTACAGCTCTTTGCTGTGCGCGGTAAAGCCCGCTTCGTGTTCTATTCCATCGACGCGGTGGCAGCGTGCTGCTGTCTGTTCTTTGCCTACGGCACCTACCCGCTTATTTTGTATATGCTTGTACTCACGCAATTTTATATCGGCGCGGAAAATTTCCGTTCGTCCGTCATTGTGTTCGGCGTGAGTATGCCGCTGTACGCCATCATTTACGGTATGCAGGGCGACCTTTTAAAAATCGGAGAAGAAGGCTTTTTCAACGTGCTTTGGCACGGGCTGGGTTCGGTAATTGCCATCACCGTGCATTTCGTCATCGTGCATATCGCGCTTGCTTTTTACTGGCAATATTTAAAGCTCAACAAAGCGGTACGAGACCTGGCGGAAAGCCAACGCAAGCTGCAAGAAGCGTACGAAGCGGTTGCCGAAGTGACCGCGCTGGAAGAACGCCAGCGTATCGCCAAGGAAATCCACGACACGGCGGGGCATTCTATTACCACCGTCATTATGCAAACGGAATCCGCTAAGCGCATTTTGGAAAGCAATCCCGAAGAAGCCAAAGCCAAAATCGTAGCGGCAAACTTGCAGGCAAAGCACGCCTTGGAAGAACTGCGCGACAGCGTTCATTTGCTTTCGGGCAGGACGGAAAAGCAAACGCTGAAAACGGCGTTGGAAACCATCATCAACGAATCTACCGACGGTACGGGCATCAACATTCGTTACGATATTGCGGATGCGCAGGTTTCCGAAGCCAAGGCTCGTTTTCTTTGCAATAGCTTAAAGGAAGGCATATCCAACGGCTTGCGCCACGGCGGTGCGACGGCGTTTTGGTTTGAATTAAAAACGGAAAAAGAAATTGAATTTTTGCTTTCGGACAACGGCGCGGGAATGGACGAAAACGCGTTGAAGGCGGGGTTTGGATTGAGTACGATGCAAGACCGCGCAAAATCGCTTGGCGGCAGGCTGGAAATCAAAACGGAGCAGGACGAAGGCTTTGAAATTCGTATCATTTTACCTTTGGATAAGGAGTAACCCGATATGGACAAAATAAGAGTGCTGGTCGTAGACGACCAAACGGAGTTAGCGGAAGAAATTGCGGAAATTTTACGCACGGACAGCGAACTGGAAGTGGTCGGCACAGCGTGCGACGGCTTTGACGCGCTGGGCAAAATGCCTGCGGCGAAGCCCGACGTGGTGCTGCTGGATATTCGTATGCCGAATATGAACGGCGTAGTGGCAACCCAACGCATCAAGGCGGAATATCCGCAAACCAAGGTGCTGATTTTAACGACGTTTGACGACAGCGACTATATTCTCAACGCCATCAATAACGGCGCAAGCGGATATTTATTAAAGGAAATCGGCGGGGACGCGCTAATTAGCGCCGTCAAAAACGCATACGCGGGAGATACTATCCTGCCTGCAAAAATCGCGCGCCGTATTGCGGACGCGGCAAAGCACGTGGCGGCGGACCGTGAAATCCGTTTAACGCGCGCCTTTAATATGTCGGATAGAGAAGTGGAAATTGCGCTGATGATGTACGAAGGCTTTACCAATCGGCAAATTTCTTCCGCGCTCAAGCTTTCCGAAGGCACAACGCGCAACTACGTTTCCGCTATCTATATCAAAACTAAGTGCGAAAACCGTGCGCAAGCCGTGGAAGCAATTCGGGACGTGTTGCGTTAAAAATAAGGCGGGCGTATAATGTATAAAACGGTCATTTTTGATTTGGACGGAACGCTGTTAGATACCCTTTCCGATTTGACGACGGCGGTCAATGCCGCGCTTTCGGCATATGGGCTTCCCCAGCGCAATCGCGACGAAGTGCGCGGCTTTGTCGGCAACGGCATTGCAAAATTGATGGAGCGCGCCATCGGGCAAACGCAGTATCCCCATTTCGACGGCGTCCTTTCGGCGTTTAAGGAATATTACGGAGCGCATTGTCAGGACGAAACAAAGCCCTACGCTGGGATTATTTCTTTGCTGCAAACCTTGCAAAACGCGGGGGTGAAAACGGCGGTCGTTTCCAATAAAGCGGATTTTGCCGTCAAGCTGCTGGCAGAAGGTTATTTTAAAGGCTTACTCTTGGAAGCGGTGGGAGAAAACGAAGCCGCAGGGGTGCGCAAAAAGCCCGCCCCCGATTCGTTGTTTGCCGTGATGCAAAAGCTGGACGCCGCACCAAGCGAAGTTGTGTACGTGGGGGATTCCGAAGTGGATATACAAACGGCGCAAAATGCCGGCGTGGATTGTATCAGCGTCACTTGGGGCTTTAAGGACCGCGCTTTCTTGTTGGAAAACGGCGCAAAACGTTTGATAGACGCGCCGTCGGAGCTGTTAAAATACTGTCTTTGAAACAAAACGAGCATACCGTGTACGCGTTGAATTAAAGAGGAGCGGTCAAACGACAATACATTTAAATATCGGT
>JAZSGC010000070.1:0-25427 GCA_045532525.1 Candidatus Scatosoma sp. | reverse complement strand
TTCCGCGGAAGGACCTTTGCCCCAAACTCGTTTCGTTATGCAAAAGGCGCTTGCGCTCGGTTTAAAAATCATCATCGTTATCAACAAGGTGGACAGACCCGACGCGCGCATTGCGGAGGTCGTGGAAGAAATGCAGCTGTTGATGATGGAGCTGGACGCCACTGACGAACAGCTGGAAAGCCCTATCGTGTATTGCTGCGGCAGACAGGGTACGGCTTCGCTTACGCCCGACAAGCAAGAACCTAATCTTAATCCCTTGTTCGATACCATTTTGCAAACCATTCCGCCTATGGATTTAGACGTGGACGGCGCAGGGCAGCTTCTTGTTTCCTGTATTGACTACAACGAATTTGTCGGCAGAATCGGTATCGGCAGAATCGAACGCGGCACAATCCGCGCCAACGAGCCGGTCAGCATTTGTAATTATAACGAACGCGGCAAGGTGCGCACCAACTGCAAGATTGCCAACCTGTATCAAATCGAAGGCTTGGAAAGGGTGGCGGTAGAACGCGCGCAGGCAGGGGATATCGTAATGTTTTCGGGTATCGACGGACTGAGTATCGGGGATACCGTGTGCGAGCCTACCGCGGTTGAACCCGTGCAGTTTGTCAAAATTGAAGACCCGACGGTGGAAATGACCTTCTCCGTCAATGATAGCCCGTTTGCAGGAAAGGAAGGTAAATTCGTTACTTCCCGTCAGCTTCGCGATAGACTGTATAAAGAATTGTTGCGCGACGTTTCGCTGCGCGTCAACGATACGGAATATGCCGACAGCTTCCGCGTTTGCGGCAGGGGGGAAATGCACCTTTCCATTCTCATTGAAACGATGCGCCGCGAAGGGTACGAATTTCAAGTTTCTACGCCCAAGGTATTATATCGGGATATCGACGGCGTGCGCCACGAACCCATCGAACGCTTTGTTGCGGACGTGCCCGAAGATATGACGGGTCCCGTATTCTCCGCGATGGGTAACCGTAAGGGTACGCTTGTACAAATGACGGCAATCGGCAACCGTATGCGCTTGGAATTCACCGTGCCGTCCCGCGGCTTGTTTGGATATAAAAGCGAGTTTTTGACCGATACCAAAGGGCAGGGGATTATGAATACTATTTTCTATTCCTACGAGCCGTACAAAGGGGATATGCAACGCCGTAGCACGGGTTCGTTGGTTGCCTTTGAAACGGGCGAAGCGGTTACCTACGGTTTGTTCAATGCGCAAGGCAGGGGCAATCTGTTCGTTACGCCCGGCACGCCCGTATATCAGGGTATGGTCGTTGGATACACCAACCTTGCGGACGATATCAACGTCAACGTTTGCAAAACCAAGCACCTTACCAACACTCGTTCTTCGGGGAGCGACGACGCATTGACGCTTGTGCCCGTAAGCAAAATGAGTTTGGAAGAATGCTTGGAATTTATTGCCGACGACGAATTGTTGGAGGTTACGCCCAAATCCTTGCGTATCAGAAAGCGTATTTTGGACAGCGAATTGCGCGCAAAGGCTCGCTTTAAGGAAAAGAACGCGAAGTAAACCTATCATTGGCTATATAATATAGATATACGGAAGGGAAACCTGCGTTGGGAAAGCTAAGGCGTTTCCGTTACGTAAACGGTTATTATAGCAAGCAAGAAAGAGCGAGACGTAAAAAATTTTCGCTCTTTTTTCATTTATGTGCAATAAAACGGGCGCGACGGCAGTTTAATAATTGTCAAAGCGTCAAGATTACTGGGCAAGAAAAAGCCGTCGACGGGCGGTGGAGTGTGTGATGAGCGCAAAAGAAATGGAAGCTCTCCTGCAAAAAATTGCAGGCGGGGACAATACGGCATTTGAAGAATTTTACATACGCACGAGAAAGGGCGTATATACTTTCTTGCGCTCTTATTTCTCTTGCCACGCCGACGCGGAAGACGCTATGCAGTCGGTATATTTAAAGGTCAAACGGGGAATTGCAACCTACCGTTTTGGAACGAACGCTAGGGCTTGGTTGTTGCAAATTGCCAAAAATCACGCGCTCACCGAGCTAAAAAAACAAAAACGCGAAGTCCCGACGGACGAAGTTGAAAGGCAGGCGGAGAATTCCGTTTCCGACGGAGTGGTCACGGACGCAATGCAGCGTGTACTTACCGCGGAAGAACGGCGTATCGTTGCGTTGCACGTGCTGTGGAAATATAAGCATCGGGAAATTGCCGTTGCGCTCGGCTGTCCGACGGGTACGGTAACGTCAAAATATAAGCGGGCGTTAAAGAAATTAAAGGAATATTTAAAGGAGACGGAGCAATCGTGAAAAACTGGAAAAAACGTTGGCAAGAAGAATTGAATACGCTCGTCCCCGAGATGAATGAAGAATTACGAAACGAGCCAATCGCAAGCCCCGACGGCGCAAGAAGCGGCAAGGGAGCCGCAAAGAAGCAAGAGCCTTGGTATAAGCAGATATTTTCAACGCCAAAACGCATCACGGCGTCTGCCGCAGCCTGCGGCGTTTGCGTGGTGACGCTGGCGCTTTCCTTAGTGTTTGGGCTTCAATCAAGGCAGGGAATCACGCCCCCGACTTCGGCGGTTGGCGCGGTTTCCGTGCAAATCAATCCGGAAGTGGTGTTCGGGATGGACGATAAAGGAAAGGTTGCCACGATTACGGCGATGAATGTGGACGCGGACGTAATCACGTCTAACGAGGAATGTGTGGCACGTATGCAAGGCAAACCCGTAGCGGAAGCGGTGAAGGCGTTCGTGGATTATGCGGCGCGGCTTGGGTATTTGGACTTGAACACCCCCGACGCGGTGCGTATCAGTTCGTGCGTAGATGACGAAACGGCGGCGCTGATCAGCGACTGTTTGGAAGGGTATTTTTGCGAAAAAGGCGCGTACGTCGTCGTAGCGGAAGAAAGAATGACAGCGGCGGCATTTGCCGAATACGTCGGTTTAAAAAATACGGATACCCTTTCCGCATTGACAAAGGGCTTGCAAAATATGACCGCGCCGTATTACGAACGGTATGCGGAAAAGAATGCCGATCAGCCGTGGGAAAAATTATACCACGAACAAATCGGCAAAGAAAAAATTGAGCAACGCTTTGAAGCTTTATTGCAAGAGCACGTAGAAAAAATCAGGCAAAATATATTCGACGTGCAAGCGATTGTAATGCAGGAAGAAAAAATCCGTTCCCACGCGGATAATCCGATGTGGGGGCTTGGGGATTATTGGACGCTGATGGCGTGGTATCAGGAAACCGATTATACGCCGAGTTTCCGTACGGAAATGCAAAAAATGCAAGAGCTTTTGTCGGCATATGAACGGGAATACGGAAAGCGGATTGTAGGCGTTATCGATTTAAAAACGACGGCGGAAAACGGCAATGCGCAGGCATTGGAAATGCTTGTGTCGCTGTTGTCGGATTTTAATTCGACGCGTTTACAGGAATGTGCGGAATATATCAAGCCCTTGCTTCAAAACGTGAACGTAGACGTTTCACCGTTGACGAAGCTATATGAAATTCCCGAAGATTTTGCGGGATATAAAAGCAAGGTGCATAATCACGTTCGTTCGCAATATCAAGAATTGTTTGCACAGGGCGCGGAAAACTATCAAAAATCGCGCACGGAGCTTAGCGGCAACGAGTACGACGCCTACGTAAAAGGGATTGTAGATGAATTTGGTTCCTTGGAAAATTATTGGGCGAGCTTGCAAGAATAAGTAGAATTTTTTGCGCGAATACTAAAAAAAATAAAAGTTTTGCAACAAAATGGAATTTTTCAAAGTTTAATAAGTGAAAATAAAAAATGGAGGAAGAACTATGATGAAAAAGGCAATAGCAATTTTCGGTGCGGCACTCGTTGCAACCACGGGGGCGTTGGCACTTACGGGTTGCAGCGACAACGATAATCCGGAAAAGACGGTGATGAACGTTTCTTTAAACCCCGAAGTGGAATTCGTTTTGGACGCTAACGACGTGGTAATCAGCGCAAATGCGTTAAATGAAGAAGGCAATTTAATCATCAGCGCGGGCGTGTTCAAAGGCAAAAGCGCGGACGCGGCGGTGGATTTGTTTATTGAAATTAGCGCGGAAACGGGCTTCTTGGTGAGCGGGAACGCTTCCATAGTCGATAACGAAATCGAAATTTCGTTCTCCGGCGATCGCGAAAAAGCGGAGAAGCTGTTTAAAGACGTCAAGACGAAAGCGCTTTCTAAGCTGGAGGAGTTTGGCGTACAAGCGAAAATTGAGCTGGACGAAGCGATTTCGCAGGAAGATTTGCGCGAGCTTGTAGAACAATGCGCGCCGTACTTAGAAGCCGCGGAAGTGCGTGCGATGGAATATGCCGAGCTTATTGAAATTATTTACGAATCCCGCAAGGAAACGGTTTCTCTCTATTCGCAGGAATTGAAGCACGCGTACTATGAAGCCAAGGCGCACGCGATGGATAAGGTGCGGCTGGACGTTTTGAAGTCCAAGCTTAGCGCGGTGCAGGCGGCTATCGTAGAGCAAGGCTATAAAATTTATGCGGACGCGGTTGCCGAACTGGAAGCGAAGCGTTACGAGCTACTCGTCAGCGAAGAAAGCGACTATCAAAAGGCGTTGGTGGAATTCCGTGCGGCAAAAGCAGAGTTCTTGAAATACAGAGCGGAAGTTGCGGCGATGGAAAAAACCCAAGTTACGGAAGATATTCTTGCTACGCTTGAAAACTATAAAAAGGTTGTGGAAGCGAAAGAGCTTTTGCTGGAACAATATGGCGAAGCGGCGCACGCGACCATCGATAATTTAAAAGCTTCCGTGAAGACTGCCTACGACGCGTTTATTTCCACGTTGGAAGGGCTGTCCATTAAAATCGGGCATCACTTTGACGACATTTCGAAAAAACAACAGGAAATGGAAGGGAAATTCTTTGACGAATTCAAAGGAAAACACGGCGAAAATATCGACCACGCAAAAGAGTCTTGGGACGCGATGCGTGAAGATATGAAAAAACCCGGAGATAAGCACGGGAAATAAAAACGGATTATACTTGAGGGGGCATCTCTTTGAAGGGTCGAGAACGTCAGTTCTCGGCCTTTCAGTTGTTTTTATCCAAGAGTCCTTGATTTTTTGCTTGGATTGTGCTATACTGTAAGTAAAAGGAGAAGATTATGTTAGATTGTATTATCGTCGGCAGCGGCGTCGCGGGGATTTCCGCTGCGCTTACCTTGAAGGCAAACGGCAAAAGCTGCGTCATTTTCGGTTCGCCCAACCTGAGCGAAAAAATTTCTAAGGCGGAGCTTATCCGCAATTATCCCGGCCTTTCCAACGTGTCGGGGGAAGCCTTTGCGGAAGCGTTAAAAGCGCAGCTTGTCCAAGCGGAAATTGAGATAAAAAACGAAAAGGTGTCGGGCGTGTATGGGTTGAAAGAACAATTTTCCGTTTTAACGCAGGAAAATAACGCCTACGAAAGTAAGACGGTTATCCTTGCTTGCGGTGTGGAAAACGTCAAGCTGATTGCGGGCGAGCAAGAATTTTTAGGACGGGGCGTCAGCTATTGCGCTACCTGCGACGGTTTTCTTTATAAGGATAAAACGATTGCCGTGCTTTGTACGACCAAGCGATTAGAACACGAAATAGTTTATCTTGCCGAGCTTGCCCAAAAGGTGTATTTATTCCCGATGTATAAAGACGTAGCGGAAATGCCCAAAAACGTAACGATTTTGCGTAAAATGCCCACGGAAATCCGCGGGGAAAAGCGGGTGCAAAGCATAGTTTTTACTTCCGCGCAAAATATTCCTGCCGAGCTGCCCGTGGACGGCGTGTTTGCGCTTCGGGAATGTATTGCGCCTGCCGTGCTGGTCGGCGGTTTAGCAGCGGAAAACAACCACGTAAAGGTGGATAGAAATATGGCGACGAATTTAAAGGGCTGTTTCGCCGCGGGGGACTGTACAGGCAGGCCGTATCAGTACGCCAAGGCGGTGGGCGAAGGGAATATCGCCGCGCATTCCGTGACGGAATATTTAAAGTAAAGCCCAAAAATGTAAGGGGCAGGTACGCGTTGAATAAAAATAACGCGGCGTATAAATTAGGGAAAGGGGGCGGCAAATGAAACGCGAACGGGTAATTTTATATTCCGATTTAAATAATTTTTTCGCGTCCGTGGAAATTGCGCGCAATCCCGATTTAGCGGGAAAACCGCTCATTGTTTGCGGTGACCCCAAGGAACGGCACGGTATTGTGCTGGCGAAGAACGAAGAAGCCAAAAAATTCGGCATCAAAACGGCGGAAACGGTATATTCCGCCCAGCGCAAATGTCCGTCCGTGCAAATGGTGCGCGCTCATCATCACGAGTATAAGCGTTATTCGCAAATGGTGGTGGAAATCTACAAAAGATATACCGATTGCGTGGAAGAATGCAGCATTGACGAGTGTGCGCTGGACGTGACGGAAAGTATCCAGCTTTTTGGCAGCGGCAGGGAGATTGCCGAAAAAATCCGTCGGGAAATTAAAGAAGAATTAGGGGTTACCGTTTCTATCGGCGTCAGCTTTAATAAGGTGTTTGCCAAGCTGGCGTCCGAATTAAAAAAACCCGACGCGGTAACGGAAATCACGCGTGAGAATTATCAAGACGTCGTTTGGAAATTGCCCGTTTCCGAGCTGTTGTTCGTGGGGAAATCCACGGAAGAAGCTTTGCACAAAATCGGGGTGCGGACGATAGGGGATTTGGCGCATGCGGACGAAGGGATTTTGTCGCAGCATTTGGGCAAACGTGGCAGGCAGTTACGCGTTTACGCCCGCGGTGAAGACGAAGAACCCGTCAAGGCAGTCAAGGAAAAAACCGACTTGAAATCCATCGGGAATTCCGCTACCTTACCCAAGGATATACAAGACAGGGACGAGATAAAGCGCTGGTTTTACGCGCTTGCCGAAAGTGTTTCCGCAAGGCTTCGCGACGCGGACGTAGGCAGGGCGAATACCATACATATCGTTGTGCGCGATAGCGATTTAAAGTTTTATTCTTGGCAAACCAAAGTGTCGCCCACCGCGCTGTGCGGGGATATTGCCAAAGCGGCGTTCGAGCTGTTTTGTAAGCAATATCCGCTTGGCAAGAAGGTTCGTTTGTTGGGGGTCACGCTTTCGGGGTTTGATTATCACGTCGAGCAGTTGGATTTGGACGGCGTGCTTTCAGGCAGCGCCGCTTCGTACGAAAAAAAGGAGCGTGCGGAAAACGCCGTAGCGAAAATTCGGGAAAAGTACGGCTACGCCACCTTGCAGCGGGGTGTGGTGTTGCAGGACGATAAGCTGAACGGCTTGGATATCCGTGGCAGAAAGGACGAATAAATTTATAAAAGCAATGCATAAAAGAAAAAATTCCGCCGATACTGTATTTGTCGGCGGAAAAGTAATTTTTTGTCGTGAATATAAAGAAAGGCTATCGAAAAACGGTTGTTTTTTGATAGCCTTTCGTATGCATTTTATTCATATACTGTGTGCGGAAAAAGCCCTACGCGGAGCGTTCCGTTTTTCGATAAATAAAAAACTGCGCGATCCTTTTTTGCCGAGCTTTACCGAAGCGGAAACGCCGCAGGTGACTACTGCAAAGCTACCTTATGGCACACGCAAACATCCGCTTAGAGCTGCTACATTCCTGTCCTGACACGGTTCACGGCATTACGTTGCATAAGACCTTACGATCAACGTTCCTTACGGCGCGCAAACCTTCCATAAATCTCGTCGGGAAAGGCATTCGGCTCTGCTATAGCGGATTGCAGATACAGGGTGCCGCTAACTCCCCGCCTACGCGCAGCCTACTTATTATACAACATTTTCAGGGGGAAAGCAACCGTTTTTGCCCGCTTTTTTACACCGTATCCCTTTTTCGTATAGAAGATTTTGTCAAAATTTCTTTTCCGTATGCATTTTACGCAAGGGAACGTTTGACAAACGAAAAATTGCAGAGTATAATATTAAAAAAGGAGTAAAAATATGGCTGAAAATTGCACGCACGATTGTTCGAGCTGTTCTTCAAACTGCTCGTCGAGAAAAAAAGAAAGTATGTTAAAACCGCCGCACGCAAGCTCGTCGGTGAAGAAAATTATCGGCGTAGTCAGCGGCAAGGGCGGCGTTGGTAAGTCGCTCACCACGTCCCTGCTGGCGTCTTACGCACAAAAACAAGGCTTGTCCGTAGGGATTATGGACGCGGATATTACCGGGCCTTCCATTCCGCATATGTTCGGCGTCACCGAACGCATCACGGGTGATGAAAACGGAATCAATACCGTACTCACCCCGTCGGGTATGCAAATGGTTTCGATGAATTTATTGTTGGACGAAGCGACCTCGCCCGTCATTTGGCGCGGTATGGTGATTTCGGGTACGGTAATGCAGTTTTGGACGGACGTCATTTGGAAGGACGTCGACTTGCTGTTTATCGATATGCCCCCCGGAACAGGCGACGTGCCCTTGACGGTATTCCAAAGCATTCCCGTCGCGGGGATTATCATCGTTACCACACCGCAGGATTTGGTGAAAATGGTGGTGGAAAAAGCGGTGAATATGGCGAATATGATGAATATTCCCGTGCTTGGCTTGGTGGAAAATATGAGTTAACTTACCTGCCCCGACTGCGGCAAGAAAATGGAAATTTTCGGGCATAGCAAAGCGGATAAGATTGCGGCGGAATACGGCATTCCCGCGGTGGCAAAAATGCCCTTGGACGCACGCATTTCCACGCTTGCGGACGAAGGCCGAATTGAAGATTACGACGCTGCGGATTTGCAAGAAGTCTTTGCACAAATCCAGGCGGCAAAAGCGAGATAGTTATCTGCGCGGCGATGCAAGAAGCGGTCGCTGCCTTGTGACTTAATATTGCGAAAGTATAGCTTTAAAGTGCGTTGCGGTGGTAGCGTTGCGTAGCGTGCGCGTTTAAAATGATACAAAAGAAATACACGGCAAACACAAAATGGGTTATAGAGCGGAAAAGGAAAGGATAGAAGAAAAACTGAAACTGATCAAAAGGATATCGTTAGGTATCCTTTTCGTTTGTCTTGTTGGACTTTGTATCTTTTCCGCATTCGTACCGCCCAAAACTTGGAAATATTACGTTGGTAAGCCCAATCTGCCCAAACGCAAAGCAGGAGAAACGCGGGTGCATTTCATCGACGTGGGGCAAGGCGATTGCACGCTGATTGAGCTTCCCGACGGAAAAGTGGCGCTTATCGACGGCGGCGACGGAACGGCGCGTACCGAAAGGACGGTTTTACGCTATCTCAATGCGTTAAAAATCGACGTCATCGACCACCTTATCATCACGCACGCCGACGAAGATCATTGCGGCGCGCTGGACGCGGTCGTTCGGTATAAAAAAGTGCTCAACGCGTACCTGCCCCCTACGTTGCCTATAAAAGACACCGAATACGCGCAGGCTTATGCGGCGTTGACGCAAGAGAAATGCAGGCTTGTATACAGCTCCCGTTCGGTTGCGCAAATCGTTGGAAATTATAAGGAATATAAGTATTCCTTGTCTTTCCTGTCGCCCTATCAATCGGACGTGGATTTTGTTATACAAAACGGAGAAACCAACGAAGACGCGGAAAACGAGCTATCGGCGGTGGTCTATTTGGAATATCAAGGCACGGGCGCGTTGTTTGCCGGAGATATCGGCGTGCGGACGGAAGAAGCTTTGATGTTTGACGATAGGGAACTCAACGCCTTTGACGCGTACGGCTTGGATTTGACGGATACGGAAATTTTAAAGGTTGCGCATCACGGCAGTAAATATTCCACCGATAGGGCGTGGCTAGAATATTTGGGATTGGAAACGGCGGTTATTTCTTGCGGAAAAGGGAACGAATACGGTCACCCTGCCGAAGAAACCTTGGCGCGCTTGACGGCGGTCGGTGCGGAAGTTTGGCGTACGGATAGGGACGGACACGTGTTAATCACCATTTCCGCGTCGGGCGCATACACTGTAAAAAACGTGCGTTAGCATAGCGTGCAATCACTAGCAAGGCTTATAAGCCTTGTTTTTTTCTGCAAAAAAAGGGTAAAAATATGTTTTTTCTTGACAATAACACACTTTTTCACCTTATTTTCATTGTAATCCGCCGAAAAATTTGCTATAATAAGGATAGTGTAAACTCGTATATTGCGCCTTTTTGTGAGAAGTTGCGCGTAAAAGTGCGAGAGATCTTGGCAAAAATCGAAAGGCAAATGGCAAAATGGAAGCAATTCACTTTGAAAAAGTATATTTTTCTTATAAGGCGGACGGGGAAGACGAGCAAAACGGCGAGGTTTTCCACGAAGCCGCTTCTTTTGCGTTGAACGGCGTCGATTTAACGGTGCAGGAAGGGGAATTCGTTGCGGTGTTAGGGCATAACGGCAGCGGTAAGTCTACCTTGGCTCGGCTTTGCAACGCGCTTTTGACCCCGACGGAAGGGAACGTCACGGTATTCGGTTTGGATACGAAAGACAATAAAAAGGTGTTTGATATTCGGCGGCAGGTGGGGATTGTTTTTCAAAATCCCGACAACCAAACTGTGGCTTCTATTGTGGAAGACGATATTGCGTTCGGTCCTGAAAACGTGGGGATGAAGCGCGCTGAAATCGGGGAGCGGATAACCTTTGCTTTGGACGCGGTAGGAATGGAAGCCTTTCGCCACGCTACCCCTACGCGCCTTTCGGGCGGACAAAAACAGCGCATTGCGCTTGCCGGCGTGTTGGCGCTGAAACCGCGCGTAATGATTTTGGACGAGTCCACGGCGATGCTCGATCCGCGCGGCAGAAAGGAAGTAATGGACGTCGTACTTCGCTTGAACCGCGAAGAAAAAATTACCGTGCTGTTAATTACCCATTTTCCCGAAGAAGCGATGCTTGCCGATCGCGCTATCGTAATGCACCAAGGCAAAATCGTAATGCAGGGCAAGCCCAGCGAAGTTCTGGCGGAAGAAGAACAGCTTAAAAAATATTCGTTGGTGCTTCCTAGACCCTTGCGCATTTGCCGCGAATTGACCAAGCACGGCTTATCCGTAGCGGATACAATGCACGAAGACGCGGTGGCGGAAAGGATTTGTCAAGGCTTAAAAAATCAAATAAACGTCACCGTTCCGTCTAATTCGGCGGGGGCAGGTACGCGTTCAACGTCCGAAGCGGAAGCAGGCAGCGTGCGCTGTGAAAATCTTTCTTACGTATACAATCCGTCGTCTGCGTTTTCGACCAACGCGTTAAAAGGCGTAAGCTTGACCATCGAAAGCGGCGAATTTTTTGGGATTATCGGGCATACGGGCAGCGGGAAATCTACCTTTGTACAGCATTTAAACGCTTTGCTTAAAACTCCGTCCGCGGAAAAAAAATATCGTGCAAAAAAACCTAAAAAAGGCAAACCGCAGCCACCGAAAACTACGCTTGTAGTCAATGGGTTGGATTTGACGAACAAAAAGACGGATTTCCGTTTGCTGAGAAGCAAGGTGGGTATGGTGTTTCAATATCCCGAATACCAGCTCTTTGCGGAAACGGTATACGACGACGTTGCGTTCGGTTTAAAAAATTTCAACAAAGGGATAACCAAGGAAGAAACGGACGAAGCCGTCCGTGCCGCGCTGGAAACGGTGGGGCTTTCGTACGACGCGTTAGCAAAGCGTTCCCCATTCGAGCTTTCGGGCGGACAAAAACGCCGCGTTGCGTTGGCGGGGGTTATCGTAACCAAGCCCGAAATTCTTGTACTGGACGAACCTGCGGCGGGGCTTGACCCGCTTGGCAAGGAAGAAATAATGTCCTTGCTGCATAAAATTCATCAGGACTGGTGTAAAACGGTAGTTATCGTTTCCCACGATATGGAAGAAATTGCGGAAAACTGTACCCGCGCCGCCATTTTTGCGGACGGCAAGGTGGTTTCCGTAGATACGCCCAAGGGCTTATTTGAAAAGGTTTCGCAAATGCAGGAGTTGGGCTTAGACGTGCCGTTCACTGCGCGCGTTTGTAAGGCTTTGGAAGCGGAAGGGGTGAAAATCGATTGCGATTACACTGTTGCCGATTTCCTTTCAAAAACGCTTGCATATATAAAAAACAAAGGGGCAGGTATGCGTTCAACCCTTGAAAAGGGGGTGACCGATAATGCGTGACGTAGCGTTTGGGCAATATTATCCCGCAAAATCCTTTACCCATAAATTAGACCCCCGTACAAAAATCTTGTTTTTGATTTTGTATATCGTCACCGTCTTTTTGGCGCAAAATTTCTATGCGCTGGGCGCGTGTGCGTTCGTTTTTCTGATCGTGGCGTGTTTTTCGGGCGTTCCGTTTACAAAATTACTCCGTTCGGTCAAAGGCGTGCTGTTTTTGCTTTTGTTTATGACCGTACTCAATTTGTTTTTATACCAAGGCAAAACGGTTTGGTGGGAATGGAAATTTATCACCATCACCAAGGAAGCGGTGTTCTTTACCGCATTCCTTGCCGTACGGCTCTTTTTGTTGGTGCTTGGTTCGTCCTTGCTCACGCTGACAACCACGCCCGTATCCCTTGCCGACGGCATAGAAAGCTTGTTGTTTCCGTTAAAGCTTGTGCGCTTTCCCGTGCACGAGTTGGCGTTGATTATGTCGATTGCGCTTCGTTTTATTCCCATTTTAACGGACGAAACGGGGCGTATTATGAATGCGCAAAAGGCGCGCGGCGCAAACTTTGAAACGGGCGGCGCGTTCAGCCGTATTAAGGCAATCGTGCCCATTTTAATTCCGCTGCTTATCAGCGCGTTTCGTCGCGCGGACGAACTTGGCGACGCAATGGACGCGCGTTGTTACGCGGGTAGCAAGGTCCGTACCAAATACAAAAAACTCACCTTCGGCTGGCGGGATATTATCGCTTGGCTGTTGGGGCTTGCCCTGCTTGCGGGCGTAATTTTATTGCGCATATACACGAAAGCGGTGATATAAAAGCGGTGCTTGCGCAAGCGCATAGCCTTTTGCATAGACGGAATAGAAAATTGTGAAAGCGGTTTCGCCGCGGGGAGAGAGCATTTATGCGATACGTACTAAAAATTGCATACGACGGAGCGGCTTACGCGGGCTGGCAACGTCAAAAAAATGCCCTTTCCGTACAGGAAGCGTTGGAAACGGCGATACGGGAAGCTTTGGGCGTTTCGTTAAAAACGACGGCGAGCGGCAGAACGGACGCAGGCGTACACGCGGCGGGGCAGGTTTGTCACTTCGACGGAGAAGGCTTGACCGTTCCCCCCGAAAAAATGCCCGATTGCTTAAATCGTTTTTTGCCTGCCGACGTTCGCGTTTTGGACGGCTGGGGCGCGGACGAAAATTTCGATAGCAATCGCAGCGCCAAGCGCAAAACCTATTGCTATACCTTTTACGTTTCGCCGCGGGAAATGCCTCTTTTAGAACGGTATGCGGTGCGGCTAGAAAGCGCGCCGACGGCGGAAGCCTTGCAAAGCTGCGCGCGTTGCTTTGAGGGCGAACACGACTTTAAGGCGTTTTGCGCTTCTGGTTCGTCCGTCAAAACGACGGTGCGCACGGTATACGAAGCTCGCGTGGAAGAAAGCGAGCAATTCGGTTGCCGTGTGTTAAAGCTATTCGTGACGGGCAACGGATTTTTGTATAATATGGTGCGCACGATGTCGGGCGAGCTTATCGACCTTGCCTTGGGAAAGAGAACGGAGCAAAGCTTGCTTGAAGCCTATCAAACGGGCAATCGAAGCTTACTTGGTAAAACGATGCCAGCCAAGGGCTTGACCTTGATGCAGGTGTGTTACGATTTATAAACGGGAAATATAATCGGAGATTTAACGATGGAAATATATAGGTTATATAATTTTACAATCACCTTTTTTGAAACGCTTTTCAGTACGATAAAGACGATGAACCCCGAATTCACGGGCGGATTTCCTTCCTACGGCGCTTGGCTGTTGACGGGGCTTGCCTCGGCGTTGGGACTTTGGATTGCGCTCTTTTTGCTGGAAGCGTTCGGTCTGTATTATATGGCGAAAAAGCAGGGCTTGCCCAAGCGGTATTTGGCGTTCATTCCCTTTGCAAACACGCTTTATATGAGTAAACTGGCAGGGGAATGTAGGTTCTTCGGCAGGAAAATGAAATACGCAGGCGTGTACGCGCTGATTGCGCAAATTTTAAGCACCCTTGTTTGCGGAATGGTGATTGCGGCACAAATGTATTTGTATATCGGCTGCGGCGACCCCACCCCTATCACGGAAACCATCGGCGGTGTGGAAGTGGTTACGGGTGTGTACTGGGAAAACTTATCGGGCTTTTCCAAAGTCGTGTTTAATTTCTTCGATTACAGCTCGTATATCATCTCTATTTTCGAGTTGGCGTATGAAGTACTGATACTCGTCGTCGTGATGGCACTCTTGAAAAAATACGCGCCGAGAAATTATTTCATTCTTTCCATCTTGACGTTGTTCGTGCCCGTTTCGCGCTATATCATTATCTTTGTATTGCGCAATAGAAACCCGATTGACTATGAAGCGTATATGCGTAGACAGCGCGCGGACTATATCCGCCGTCAGCAGGCTTATTACAATCAGTTTGGCAATCCCTACGATAATCCCTACGGAACGCCGAACGGCGCGCCTTACGGCGGACAAAATTGGCAAAATCCCCAAAATCCCCAAAATCCCAATCCGCAGGGTGGACAAAGCGCGGCAAACGACGATCCGTTTGAAGAATTTTCGTCGAATAACGCAAATCCTGCAAACGGGCAAAGCGCGGCAAACGTAGGTGGGAATGCGGGTGGCGGCACGCAAGATAAGGACGAGTTTTTTAATTAAGTTTTAAAACAAAAAAACTGCATAAAAGAATAAGACGGAAGATAAGGAAAGATTATATTTTCCGTCTTTTTTTATATAATTCTTATATAAAGCCCCTTTTAAACGATTTACAATCAAAAAATACTGTGGTATAATAGGCGTGAAATATAATTTTCAGTTATGATATCCCAAAGGATGAAACGGAGTAAAAACAATGATGGAAAGCAATATTGCGGCAATCGCCACGCCCGCAGGCAAGGGCGGCGTTGCCATTATCCGTATCAGCGGTAAAAATCCGCTTGCAATCGCGGAAAAAATGTTCAAGCCCGCGGGGAAAACGGCGGTTGCGGATTTCGAGCCTTATCGTATGTATCCCGGTCAAATCGACGGGGGGAATTTTACCGATTACGGCTTGTGCGTGTATTTTAAAGCGCCCGCAAGCTATACGGGGGAAGATATTGTCGAATTTCAATGCCACGGCGGCGAAAACGTTGCGCGCGGCATACTCCGTCAAGCCTTTCGTTTGGGAGCGCAAGCGGCAGGCAAAGGGGAATTTACCAAGCGTGCTTTTTTAAACGGGAAGCTTTCCTTGGCTTCCGCCGAAGGGATTGCGGATATGATCAACGGCGAATCGGACGCGGAAGTGAAAGCGGGTTATTTGCTGTATAGCGAAAAATTGACGGGCAAAGTGCGCGAGCTGCAGGCGGAGCTAAAAACCCTGCTGGCGGGCATTGACGTTTCCGTAGATTATCCCGAAGAAGATATCGAAGAACAGCATATTGCCGAGCTGGTGGTTGCATTGAGCAATTTATCGGACAAGCTTTCGTCGCTGTCGGCGGGATATGCGGTCGGGAAAAAGATTAAAAATGGGGTGACCGTCGCCATTTGCGGAAAGCCGAACACGGGTAAAAGCTCGCTGTTGAATAAGCTGCTCGGCTACGATAAAGCCATCGTTTCCAACGTTGCGGGCACAACGCGCGACGCGGTGGAAGGGGTTTTGGAAATCGATGGACGGAAATTTAACTTATACGACACGGCGGGCGTGCGTGAAAGCGGGGATATGATAGAAAATATCGGTATCGAACGCGCGGAAGCCATCATTCGCTCGGCGGACGTGGCGGTGTTCGTTGCAGATTACAGCGCAGGACTGGACGAAGAAGACGGCAAAGTGCTTTCTATGCTGCAAGGCAAGCCTTTGATTAAGGTGTTTAATAAAATTGACTTGACAAAGGACGAAACGGCGACGGACGCGGACGTGATGACTTCGGCGGTTACGGGCGCGGGCATACAAAAGCTCAAACGTCTGCTTTTTGAAAAGGGCTTTGGAGAGCGTGGCGAAGACGCGGCGTTCTTAATTGAGCAACGGCATTTCGACGCTTTGCAACGCGCGCAGGAAAGCTTGAAAAAGGCGATAACGGCTTGTAATATGGGACAACCTTTGGATTTGATCGGCATCGACGTAAAAGAAGCTTGGGACGCGCTTGGAGAAATCACGGGGGAAACGGCAACCGAAGCCATCATTGAAGAAATTTTCGCGAAGTTTTGCGTAGGGAAATAAGGCAAGATAGGGGGGCAGGTACGAGATTATGGTAAATTTAGACTTATATAGGGTCTTTTATACGGTGGCGAAATGCGGCAGCTTGACTCGCGCGGCGGAAGAGCTGTACATTTCTCAGCCAGCCGTTTCGCAGTCCATTAAACAACTGGAAAATCAACTCGGCGTAATGCTGTTTAACCGTACCCACCGCGGTATGGAGCTTTCCGCGCAGGGCGGCAAGCTCATCTTCGGGGAAGTAGAACGTGCGTTGAAGCTTTTTAACGAAGCGGAAAACCGTATCGAACAAATGAAAGCGGCGGCTTCGGGTACCATTCGTATCGGTGCAAGCGATACCATTTTCGAGTATTTCCTTGCGGATAAAATCGTGGAATTTCACGAGCGCTTCCCCGCGGTCAAGATTGAACTAATGGCGGATTTTACCCCCGACACCATTGAAAAGCTCAAAGCCGACCGTTGTGACGTGGCGTTTGTCAATCTTCCCATCGAAGTTGACCCCGAATTGACGTTGGAAGGGAATTTTATGCGCCTGAACGATATTTTCGTCGTCGGTGAAAAATATAAATCGCTTGCAGAAGGGATAGTACCCTTATCTAAGCTTAAAAAATACCCCATCATCACAATGGATAAAAACACGGTGGCAAGACGTTCCTTCGACGCCTTTTTAAGCAATTTGGGGGTAAAATTACAGCCGTCAATCGAAGTGGGCAGCTGGGATTTGATGAAGCGTTTGGTTTGGCGCGGTATGGGCGTGGGGGTTATCCCCAGAGAGTACGCCGCCCGCCGTTTACGTGACGGAGAGCTGTTTGAAGTCAAAACCGACCCCGTGCTTCCCGTCCGTTCCGTGGGTATGTTATTGCCCAAAGACCAACCCGTTTCCTATGCGCTGCACAGCTTTTTAGAGTATTTCCGCGAAAAGAAGTAGGGAACAAGCATTTTTGGCACAATCTGTAAGCAGTTACGTAAACATCATATTTCATAAGGTATATTTATGGCAAAACCCAATCGACTTTTAAGAAATTTTTGCATCATCGCACATATCGACCACGGAAAAAGCACCCTTGCGGATAGACTGATAGAACGCACGGGGCAGGTATCCAAGCGGGATATGGAAGAACAGCTTTTGGATAGTATGGACATCGAGCGCGAGCGCGGCATCACCATTAAGCTTACGCCCGTGCGTATGTACTACACGGCAAAAGACGGTAAGGAATACGAGTTTAATCTCATCGATACGCCGGGCCACGTTGACTTTACGTATGAAGTCAGCCGTTCGCTTGCCGCGTGCGAAGGCGCAATACTCGTGGTAGACGCTACGCAGGGCGTGGAAGCGCAAACGCTTGCCAACGTATATTTGGCGTTGGAAAACGATTTGGAAATTTTGCCCGTCATCAATAAAATCGACCTGCCTAGTGCGCGCGTGGACGAAGCGAAAAAGGAAATTGAGGACGTCATCGGCTTGCCTGCGGACGGTATTCCCTGCGTTTCCGCAAAAGAAGGCACGAATATTGAAGATTTGCTGGAAGCGATTACGCAATATTTCCCTGCGCCCGACGGCGAAACGGACGCGCCCTTGAAAGCGCTGATTTTCGATAGCTATTACGATAACTATAAAGGGGTTATTCTGTTCGTGCGTATTATGGACGGTGAAGTCAAGGTAGGGGATAAAATCAAAACGTTCTTATCCAGCACCGTCTACGACGTAACGGAAGTGGGCGCATTTGCGCCGGGACTCTTCCCCAAGGAAGCGTTAAAAGCAGGGGAGGTTGGCTATATCGCGGCTTCCATTAAATCCATTCAAGACGTAGCGGTCGGCGATACCGTTACGCTTGCTACCAACCCCGCAGCCGAGCCGTTGCCCGGGTATAAAAAGGTGCAACCTGTGGTGTTCTGCGGTATTTATCCCTTAGACGGCAGCAAATTCAACGACTTAAAAGAAGCCATTTTGAAGCTTCAACTCAACGACGCCGCTTTAATTTTTGAACCCGATAATTCCGTGGCGTTGGGTTTTGGGTTCCGTTGCGGCTTCTTGGGCTTGCTGCATATGGAAATTATTCAAGAGCGTATCGAGCGCGAGTTCAATTTAGACATCATTACCACCGCGCCCAGCGTTAGCTATCTTGTGCATAAAACCAACGGCGAAGAATTTTATGTGGACAACCCTTCGCATATGCCCGACCCGTCGGATATCGAGTATATGGAAGAACCCATCGTCAAGGCGGAAGTGTATACGCCGCCCGATTATATGGGGTCGGTAATGGATTTATGCAAGGAAAAGCGCGGGGTCTTCAAGAATATGACGTATATGGACGAACGGCGCGTGAAGCTGGAATATATCTTGCCGCTCAACGAAATTGTGTACGACTTTTTCGATAGCTTGAAATCGAGAACGAAAGGGTACGCAAGCTTTGACTACGAGTTGGCGGGATATCAGCGTTCTAAGCTGGTACGTTTAGATATTTTGTTGAATGGCGAAATTTGCGACGCGCTGTCCATTATTGTGTTTGAAGGCAGAGCGTACGAACGGGGCAGAACCCTTTGTGAAAATCTGAAAGACGCCATTCCCAGACAGTTGTTTGAAATTCCCGTACAGGCGGCGGTGGGCGGTAAAATCATCGCGCGCGAAACGGTGAAAGCGGTGCGCAAGGACGTACTTGCAAAATGCTATGGCGGCGACATTACCCGCAAACGCAAGCTTTTGGAAAAGCAAAAGGAAGGCAAAAAGCGTATGCGTAAGGTGGGCAGCGTAGACGTACCGAGCGAAGTGTTTATGGAGATTTTAAAAACCAACAAAGACTAAAACGGAGAAACCACGGCACAATACGGCGTTGCAGTTCCGTGCCCCTTGCTTACGTACGGCAAGTACGCGCGCTGCGGGGTACTCGCTGCGCCTTGTCTTGTTTGTGTCTTGCTCCGTTTTCAAGGCTGAGCCTTGACCCAGACTTACTACCCACCATCCGTGCTTTAATGCACCGTGTGGGCTGTATGGTCGGGCAGTTTCAAACGAGCCTTTATTAGGGCTGAGCCTTGACCCAGACTTACTACCCCACCGTCCGTTCTTTAATGCACCGTTGTGCTGTATGGGATGCGGTTTCAAATAAATTTTTATTAGCGCTAAGCCTTAACTCTAAATTTCACTCTTCAAAGGAAAAATATTATGGCAGGAATTTATATTCACGTTCCCTTTTGCAGACATAAATGTTCATACTGCGATTTTACGTCTTTCCCCGACAAAATCGAATACGCCGAAGCGTATATGGCTTGTCTTTACAAAGAACTGAAAATGCGCGGCGAAGAGCTCAAAGACTACGAATTCGACACCGTCTATTTCGGCGGCGGCACGCCCTCGTATATTCCCCCGAAGCTGATTTTGGGCGCGATGAACCAAATCCGCAACTGTTTCCGTCTTACAAAAGACGCGGAAATCACCTTGGAGCTTAACCCCGGCACGATAGGTGAAAGCAAGGTGGAAACCTATTTAAAGGCGGGCATCAACCGTTTTTCCATCGGTTTACAAACGGCGATTGACGAACAGCTTGCCGACCTTGGCAGAATTCACAACGTTCGCGACTACGTGTACGCCACCAAGCTGTTGCAGGGACAAAATTTCAGTACGGACGTAATGCTTGGGCTGAAAAATCAAACCAAGGACGACGTAGCCAAAACCATCGAGCTTGCCGTTTCCTGCGGGTCTAAGCATATTTCTATGTACGCCTTGACGGTAGAAGACGGCACCCCCATTTATACCGATTATCTCAACGGCGAGTTGCCCGATTCCGACGAGGTTGCCGAGCTGTATGAATTTGGAAGAAAATTGTTGGAAGAAAAGGGCTTCAAGCGTTACGAAATTTCCAACTTCGCATTAGACGGTTACGAAAGCCGCCACAATCTCAATTACTGGAAGCGCGGCGAATATATCGGCGTAGGCGTTTCCGCTAGCTCGTTTATGTGCGGTCAGCGTTTCACCAACACCTTCGATTTAGACGAATATATGAAATGCGTCATCTCGGGCTTCTATCCTGCCGTAACCAGCGAAAAGGTGGAATTAAACGACGCAAAATTTGAATTCGTTATGCTTGCGCTTCGTACGTCGGCAGGTATTTCTATGCAGGCGTATAAGGACGCGTTTGGTATTTCCCTTGCGGAAGATTTCCCCAACGCCTTAAAAAAGACGGCGGAATATTTGCAATTAGACGGCGATACTTTACGTATCAAGGACGAATATTTATACGTGCAAAATTCCATTCTCGTTCACTTTATGGAAGAAGAAAGATAAGCAAATGTAAGGGGCAGGTACGAGATGAACGAAAAAAAGCATATACAAGTAGCGGCGGCGCTCCTATTTCAAGACGGTAAAATTTTCGCCGCAAAGCGCGGGGCTTCGCCCTATGGGTACGTAGCGCATAAATTCGAGTTTCCGGGCGGTAAAATCGAAAGAGGCGAAAGCGGGCAAGACGCGGTGAAGCGGGAGCTGAAAGAAGAACTGAATATGGACGTTTCCGTGGGCAGTCTTTATGCTAAGCATACCTTCGAGTACCCCAATTTTATCATTACCCTTTCCTTATACGAATGCGAAATGCTTTCCGATTTCGTATTAAAAGAACACGAATGCTACGCCTGGATAAAACCGCAGGATTTAGACGAAAAGGAGTGGGCGCCCGCCGACGCGGATATACTTGGCACGCTTAAAAGAGTATTTGGAGCATAAGTTTATGGCAAAACCCAGTTACGACAACAATCTCATTTTGATAGGTATGCCCGGTTCGGGCAAGACGACCATCGGCACGGAAATTTCCGAAGTGCTCGGCTACGGCTATATTGATAGCGACAGCGTCATCGTCGCGCGAGAAGGAAAGCGTTTGGACGAAATCATCGCCGAGCGCGGCAGGGAAGGCTTTTTGGATTTGGAAGCAAAAATCAATTCCGAGCTGTGCGCCAACCGCTGCGTGATTGCAACGGGCGGCAGCGTAATCTATCGCGACCACGCAATGCAAAAGCTGAAAACGATGGGCAAAATTGTGTACTTACAGCATTCGTACGAAGTCATTGCAAGACGGCTTGGCGATTTAAAAAAGCGGGGCGTTGCGCTCAAAGACGGATTTACCTTAAAAGACTTATACGAAGAACGCACGCCGCTGTATGAACGGTATGCGGACGTCGTTGTAAAAATGCCCGACGGCACGAAGGCGGAAGCAGTTGCCGCGGTTGTAAAGGCGTTGGGGAAATGACGGCGCGGGAAGCAAAAATTGCCGTTTACGGCGCGGGCGCAATGGGTACGGTTTTGGGAGCGCTGCTTACGCAAGCGGGATTACAGGTCGATCTTATCACCCGAAATCAGGCGCACGTACAAGCAATGAAAACGCAGGGCGCGGTCTTGGCATATACCGCGACGGGTAAGGAGTATACCATTCCCGTCCGCGCGCTTTTGCCCGAAGAAATGCAGGGCAAGTACGACGTAATTTTTTTAATGACCAAGCAACGCCATAACGCCGAAATTTTGACCGGCTTACTCCCGTTTATGCACGAAGCTACCGCAGTATGTACCACGCAAAACGGCTTGCCTGAAGCAAGCGTTGCGGAAATCATCGGCACGGAACGCACGTACGGCGGGGCAACGTCGTACGGGGCGAACTTTATCGGCGCCGGAAAAGTGGAAATGACTTCCGCACCGTCCGCAATGCGTATGCAAATCGGCGGGTATCAAAACGACGGTAAAAAACTGCCGTTGTTAAAGGAAATCCTTTCCTACCTTGGCGATGACGCCAACGAAGGCTTTGTTTCCGTAACGGAAAATTTGTCGGGCGCGAGATGGTCGAAGCTTGCCATTAACGCCGCCTTTTCAGGGCTTTCCGTGGTGACGGGTATGTCCTTTGGCGAAGTGGCGAAAAAAAGTAAAACGCGTAAAATTGCGTTAGGTATTTTGCGGGAATGTATGGACGTAGCCAAAGCCGACGGCGTAACGCTATCTAAAATGCAAGGCTATGATATGGAAAAGCTGTTAGGCGGAAAAACGGCGTTTCAGCGTTTCATCGCGTACCTGGTGCTGCCTTTTGCAATGAAACGGCATAAAAAATTAACATCGGGAATGCTAAAAGACGTACAAAACGGTAAAAAATGCGAAATCGACTTTGTCAACGGTGCGGTGTGCCGTGCGGGGGATAGAGTAGGGATAGAAACGCCCCTTTGCGACAAGCTGGTACAGCTTGTCCACGACATTGAAAACGGACTTTGCGAAATCGATTATCAAAACGTTGATTTTTTTGCGTAGAGCAAAAAGGAAAACGTTTGACACGCAACGCGCAAAGTGCTACAATAAACAAAGTATTGTAATAAAAGAGAAAAACAATAAAAGGACGTAGATTATGGATTGGAACAAACTGGCGGACGTTCTCGTTCCCGATGAAAACGTAAAACCCTTAGAATATTACGAAGCGTTGTACCCTGCACGCGATTTACCGCAGGGCGCGCAGGTCACTCGCCTTGCGCCCAGCCCCACGGGCTTTATCCACTTGGGCAACCTGTTCGTGGCGATCGCCAACGAACGCATCGCGCACCAAAGCGAAGGCTTGATGTATCTCCGCATTGAAGATACCGACTTAAAGCGTAAGGTGGACGGCGCGGTAGACGCGGTGAAAAACGCGCTTCGCTATTTTGATATCCGCTTTGACGAAGGCGCGGAAATCGAAGGCGCGGCAAACGCATACGGTCCGTATTATCAAAGAGAACGCGCGGAAATTTATCACGCATACGTAAAAGATTTGATAAAGCGCGGCTTGGCATATCCTTGCTTTTGCACCGAAGACGAGCTTTCCGCTCTGCGTGAAAAACAGACGGCGGAAAAGAAAATTACGGGCTACTACGGGGAATACGCGGCGTGCCGCAACCTTAGCGAAGAAGAAATTTACGCCAACTTAGCGGCGAAAAAGCCGTACGTTATCCGCTTGCGTTCGCAGGGGAATGCGGAGAACAAAATCTCGTTCCGCGACGAAATTAAAGGGGATATCACCGTCACCGAAAACGACCAAGACGTCGTCATTTTGAAATCTGACGGTATTCCTACCTACCACTTTGCCCACGCCATCGACGACCATTTTATGCGTACGACGGTGGTTATCCGCGGCGAAGAATGGCTGGCTTCCTTGCCTATCCACATCGAGCTTTTCAACGTGCTGGGTTTCCGTCGCCCTAAGTATGGGCATAACTGCTCGCTGCAAAAAATCGACGGCGAAACCCGTCGTAAGCTGTCTAAGCGCAAAGACCCCGAGCTTTCCTTGGAATTCTACCGTCAAGAAGGATATTTTGCAAGAGCGGTGAAGGTGTATATGCTCACCCTTTTGAATTCCAACTTTGAAGAATGGTATATGAAAAATCCCGACAAGGCGTTGGAAGAATTCAAATTCTCCATCAATAAAATGGGCAAGAGCGGCGCGCTTTTCGACTTGAATAAGCTCAGCGACATCAGCAAAAACGAGCTGGCGAAGCTGTCCGCGGAAGAAATGTTCGATTTCCTTTGCGAGTGGGCGAACGAGTTCGGCACGGAAGCGCAAAAGGCGTACTTTGCCGACCGCGAATATATGTTGAAAATTCTCAACCTTTGTATGGGTATCGGCGGCAAGAAACGCAGAAAGGACTTCACCACGGCAAAGCAAGCGGTGGAATTTATCGCGTATTTCTTCGACGAAACCTTCGCGCCCGAATACGCATACCGTTTCGACAAGCAAACGGTAGCCAAGGTGCTTGGCGATTTCAAGGCGATTTACGACGTGACGGACGATAACTCCGCGTGGTTTGAAAAGGTAAAAAAGGTGGCGTCGGACAACGGCTTTGCAACGGATATGAAAGCGTATAAAGCCAACCCCGAAGCTTTCCCCGGCAACGTATCGGACGTAGCGGAAATGCTGCGCGTGGCAATGACGGGGCTTTCTAACACCCCCGACCTTTGCACGATTATGCAAATTTTAGGTGCGGAGCGCACGCTTGCGCGCTTAGAAAAAGCGATTTTAAGCCTGTAATACGGAAGATAAAAATAAGCCCCCAAAGCTGTTTGGCTTCGGGGGCTTTTGCCTTATAAAATTTCCTTGTAAAAGGTGGGAGGATTTTATTCGTTTTCTTCGGCTAAAAGATGTTTCATCTCGTACACGCCTGCCTGCTTTCCCTTTAAGAACTTCGCCGCGCGAATTGCGCCGACGGCAAAAATACGCTTGCTTCTTGCGCTGTGCGTGATGGTGATGATTTCGTCTTCGCCCGCAAACATAACTTCGTGTTCGCCCACAATCGTGCCGCCGCGCACCGCGTGAATACCGATTTCCGATTTTTCTCTTGCGCCGACGATACCGTCTCTGCCGTTCACGTATTGCTTGCCGCCGTCAAACGCTTGGTTTATGGTTTCCGCCAGCATCAAAGCCGTGCCGCTCGGCGCGTCCTTTTTCAAATTGTGGTGGCGTTCGATGATTTCCACGTCGTAAGCGTCGCCAAGCACCTGCGCCGCCGTTTTAATAAGCGCCTGCATCAGGTTTACGCCCAAGGACAGGTTTGCCGTTTTAAAAATGGCGATTTCCTTGGCGTACTCGTCCACCATTTGCAAATCTTCGGAGGAAAAGCCTGTCGCCGCCAACACGATACCCAGCCCACGCGCCTTGGCATAGTCTAAGCGTTCTTTCAAGCCGACGGGGGAAGAAAAATCGATAATCACGTCTGCATCTTCCGTGATTTCCGCAAAGGATTTATACACGGGGATCCCGATTTCTTTGGGGAATAAATCTATGCCGCAAACCGCGGTTGCCTGCGTATCGTCGGAAAGCAAAGAAAGCACGTTTCCGCCCATTTTACCGCACGCGCCGCAAAGAATAACTTTTACGCTCATTCCTTAACCCCCAAGCCGTAGGCCTTCATTGCGCCTATCAGCTTTGCCTTGTTTTCAGGTTCGATTTCCGTGAGCGGAGCGCGGGGCGTGCCGACCTTATACCCAAGCAAGCCCATCGCCGCTTTTACGGGAATGGGGTTGACTTCTACAAAGCAAGCGTTTGCAAGGGGCAAAAGCTTGTTGTTCAGCGCAATCGCTTCCGACATTTTTCCGTCCCGTACAAGGTTGCAAAGCTTTTTCACGTCCGCGGGGACGATGTTGGAAAGTACGGAAATAACGCCTACGCCGCCGCA
>JAZSGC010000097.1:0-9479 GCA_045532525.1 Candidatus Scatosoma sp. | reverse complement strand
CGGAGCACCAAAAAAGCAAAATTCCTAAAACGAACGATGTTCGATTTAGGAATTTGCTGGTGACCCGTACGGGACTCGAACCCATGTTACCACCGTGAAAGGGTGGTGTCTTAACCGCTTGACCAACGGGCCGTCACCTAATTCATTTTTTTCTCGCCCGTACTGTACGGGTATCTGCCGAAACCCCAAAGGGGTCCTCTCGGCAGGGCAGCGCTACGCTCGCGCGAACGCCATTGTTACCACCGTGTAGGCGAAAGTCTTAACCGCTTGACCAACGGGCCGTCAAATGTGCGTAACGAAGTTACTGTAATAATATAACACCTTTTTCGACAAATGTCAACCGTTTATCAGCCGTTTTTTAAAATAAGTTCGTTGAAAATAGGCTAAGAGGAATGGAAGCTAAAAAACACATTTTTTTTGGGGTGGGTGATTTTCATTTGGCAGGGGCGAAACTTCTTAGAAAAAACCGCAAATAATTTTGAAAAAACGCGATAGATACGGTAGACTTTCTAAACGCTTTGCGATATAATATAGCGGAAAGAAAAAACTTCGATTTTTTAAGGTAAAAATCAAAAAAGGGGCTACCGTGTCCGCGTTGAATTTTAAAAGAACAAAATTTGCGTGCTATGCCGCATACTTCACAATGTCGTCGGTTTTTTGCTTGCCGCCGTTGCTTTTCGTTACCTTTCGAGAAATGTACGGAATCTCGTACACCCTACTTGGAACGCTAATTTTAACCAACTTTTGCACCCAACTTGCGGTGGATTTGCTTTTCACCCTTTTTTCCAAAAAATTCAACGTAAAAAAGGTGGTTAGGATAATGCCGCTTTTGACGGCTGCAGGGCTATTGATTTACGCGTTAATTCCCACCTTTTTCCCTAAGTTCGCTTACTTGGGCTTGCTGGTCGGCACGCTTGTTTTTTCGGTGTCGGCGGGGCTGTCCGAAGTGCTGTTAAGCCCGATGATTGCGGCAATTCCGTCTAAAAATCCGCAACGGGATATGAGCTTTTTGCATTCGCTGTATGCATTCGGCGTGTTCACCGTTGCCGTTATCAGTACGGTGTTTTTAAAGATTTTCGGTACGAAAAACTGGATGTACTTAACGCTGTTTTTTGCGTTACTGCCCGTTATTGCCGCGGTGCTGTTTATGCTGTCGCCTATTCCCGAAATGAACGGCGATTCAGCGGCGAAAGGGGAGCGCAAAAGCAGGGAACGCATTATCGGTACGGCGCTTTGCGTGGCGTGTATTTTCTTTGGTAGCTGCGCGGAAAACGTAATGTCTAACTGGGTTTCCAGCTATATGGAAAAAGCCCTGCACATCGACAAAGCCGTGGGCGACCTTTTGGGTGTGGCGGCGTTTGCGATTTTGTTAGGACTTGCGCGCATATCGTACGCAAAATTCGGCAAAAAAATCACGCCCGTCCTGCTTGTGGGTATGGGCGGCGCGGCGGTGTGCTATCTTGTGGCGGGGCTTTCCCTGCATAGCATTCCCGCGTTTATCGCTTGCATTTTAACGGGGCTATTCACGGCGATGCTGTGGCCGGGAACGCTGATTTTAATGGAAGAAAAAATCCCTGCGCCCGGCGTAGCGGCATATGCCTTAATGGCGGCAGGGGGAGACCTTGGCGCGTCGGTTGCACCCCAGCTTATGGGGGTGGTCGTCGACGGCGTTTCGGCTAGCGCGTTCGCGGCGGAGCTGGGGGCAAAGCTTTCGTTGTCCGCCGAACAAATCGGTTTAAAAGCGGGTATGCTCGTCAGCACAATTTTCCCTGTCTTGGGTATCGTGGTGATTTTGGCGATTATTCAGTATTTCAAAAAACACACGCTTACAAGCTCTAACAAGCCTAAGCTTTTACAAGCGTAAATAAAAACGGAAAAGCCCCCGCAAAACGGGGGCTTTGATTATCTATTTGCAAAGGCTTCACAAAAAGCTTATTGTTCTTTTCCGCATTCCTTACAAAAACGGGAATCTTCGTCGATGCTTGCACCGCAATGCTTGCAATATTTCGTGTCCTGCGCAGGGGAGTCGGAGAAGCCTTCTTTTACCGCGCTTGCAGTCGTTTTTACGGCTTCGCTTTGAATTTCCGCGCTGGTCGTAGCGATATCCTTTAAATCTTCCTTGTTGGCTTGCTGAATGTACTTGGTCGTCTTCGTGGAAAGCTTCGCCATTTCAGGGCTGAAACCGATGCCCGCGCAGGTAAAGGCAAGAAAAAAGCCAAAACAGGTGAGTAAGCCGCCGAGCATAAAGTTGTCGTTTTCAAAGTCGCCAAAGCCCCGAACGCTTAAAACAATACCCGTAATGGCAACGCAAAGGAATACGCCTGCCAAAATTTTCAAAATTAAAAATATAATCGGTTTTTTGTTGCTCATAAAATTCTCCTTGGGTTTTGTAATTTTATCATAGCACAAAAGGGGGATTTTGTCAATGGTTTTAAATATTTTTCCCTTAAAAAAAACGGCGGAACGCAACAACGTTCCGTCGTTTTATTTGAAGCCGTTTTCAATGCTTACGCAGTTTTTAAAAGCTCTTCCTTGCGGTTTTGCAAGGTGTATAAATCGTAATATTTGCCCTTTTGTTTGAGCAGGTCGAAATGGTTGCCCTGCTCGATGATTTCTCCGTGGGAAAGCACGATGATATTGTCCGCGTGCTGTACGGTGGAAAGTCGGTGCGCGACGATAAGCATCGTGCCGATATTCATCATTTTTTCCAGCGAATCCTGAATCAAAACTTCCGTTTCCGTATCGATATTCGCCGTCGCTTCGTCCAAAATCATTACGGCGGGCTTATGCACGATGGTGCGCGCAAAGGAAAGGAGCTGTCTTTGCCCTGCGGAGAAGTTGTTGCCGCGTTCCAAAATTTGATAATCCAAGCCCTTATCCAGCTTTTCGATAAAGGAGTCGGCGTTGACGTATTTGCACGCCTGCCAAACCGCTTCGTCGTCAATGCCTTCTTCACGGAGCAGAATGTTGTCGCGGATCGTGCCCGAGAACAGGAACACGTCTTGCAGCATTTGCCCGAAATGCTTACGCAGGGAAGAAATTTTAATGCGCTTAATGTCGATGCCGTCAATTAAAATTTCACCCTTTTGAATGTCGTAGTTGCGGCAAATCAAGGAAAGGATAGTGGTCTTGCCCGAACCCGTCGACCCGACGAACGCCACCGTTTGCTTTGCGTCGATTTTAAAGGAAACGTCCTTTAAAACCCATTCTTCGCTCTCATAGGCAAACCATACGTTTTTGAATTCGATATCGCCCTTTACTTCGGGTAAATCTATCGCGCTCTCCGCGTCCACGACGGTGGGCTGCATATCCATAATCGTGAAGATTTTTTCCGCCGAAGCAAACGCCGATTGCAGCCAGTTAAACTGTTCCGCCAAGCTCTGTATGGGGTTGAAGAACTTAGAGATATACATATAGAACGAAACGACGATTTCGCTGGTGACGACTTGCCCTAAAATTTCCTTGCCGTCCAACGCGCCTTTCGCGCCAAGGAAGAACAGGCACAACACGGAAACCATATACAGCATATACACGGTGGGGCGGAAGATACCGAACACGAAAATTTGCTGATATTTGGACTTGCCAAGTTGTTCGTTTTTCTTACGGAATTGTTCCAGCTTTTTCTCTTCGCGGTTAAAAAACTGGGTAATCTTGATGCCCGAAAGGTTTTCCGACAGGAAGGTGTTGATGTCCGTCGTGCCGTCTTTTACCTTGCGGTAAGCGCGACGGGAGAATTTACGGAACAAGACGGTGAAAAGCAAAATGAAAGGCACAAAGCAAAGCACCATCAAGGTCAGCATATAATTCAAACAGAGCATCGCCACCAAGACGCCGATGACCACGAAGCAGTTTTTGACGAGATTGACGATAAGGTTGGTGAACATCATCGAAACGCCGTTGGTATCGTTGGTTACGCGGGTAACCAGCTTTCCGACGGGGATATGATTGAGTTGCTCGTGGGAAAGCTTTTCGATATGCTCGAACAAATCGATACGCAAATCGGAAATAATTCTTTGCCCAACCTTTTGTAAAATAATCGCTTGGAAATAGGTGCAAACCAAGGATACGACCAAAATTCCGCCGTATAAGCCGATCATACCGAACAGATACGAAAGCTTAAAGCCGTCTTCCTTGATAATGCCTTGGATTTTACCGATAAGCAAAGGGGAGATGATATCGTACGCAATGGAAAATACCATCAAAAAGAGTACGAAAACAAACTTTTTCCAGTAGGGCTTTGCGTAGGTAAGCAAGCGCTTAGTGATTTCCTTGTCGGAGATATTCCGCTCGAAACCCATACTTTCTTTTTTGTCCTTGATAAGCGCAAAGGCTACGACGAACACAAGCGAGAGCGCGCCTAATACGCCGCCCATAATAATCAGAGGATAATATTTTTCAAACATCTTATTTTTCCTCCTCTAATTTTTGCAGCTCCGCCATCGCCTTATAGGCAGGGCAGGTAGTAAGCAATTCTTCGTGTGCGCCGACGGCAACGACTTTGCCCTCGTCAAGGAAAACGATTTTATCCATTTGCTGAATGGTGGAAATGCGGTGCGCAATCAAAATCGTCGTCTTGCCCGCGCGTTCTTGCGCAAGATTGTCAAGCAAGGTCGTTTCCGTTTTGGTGTCTACGGCGGAAAGGGAATCGTCCAAAATCAAGATAGACGAATCTTTCAGCAAAGCGCGCGCAATGGAAATACGCTGTTTTTGCCCGCCCGAAACGGTTACGCCGCGTTCGCCCAGCACCGTTTCGTACTGTTCGGGGAATTCTTCAATGTTATCGTCTACCGCCGCCATTTTCGCCGCATAACGGATTTTGTCGGGGTTGACGTCGTCACACGCAAACGCGATATTGTTGGCAATCGTATCGCTGAACAAGAAGTTATCCTGCGGCACGTAAGAAATATATTTACGCAAGGAAGCGATAGTGATATCGTTTACGTCCTTGTCGTCGACGAATAAGCACCCGTCGGGTACGTTATAGTTGCGCAGTAGCAAATCTACCAGCGTGGTCTTGCCTGCGCCCGTTCTGCCGATAACGCCTACGTTTTCGCCCGGCTCAATCACGAACGAAACGCCGTTCAAGGCGTCGTAGTCGCCCGTGAAATGGCGGAAAGAAAGGTTGCGGAATTCAATCCTGCCTTTCACGTCGGTAATATCTTGCGCGCCTTCCTTGTCCACGACGTCTTGCTTTGCGTCCATCAGCTCGTCGATACGGTTCAGCGAAGCTTTCCCGCGCGAAATCATTTCGATCAGCTCGGACACCGCCATAAACGGCCAAATCACGGAATTGAACAGCCCGATGAATTTCATCAGCTCGCCTGCGTTCAAGGTATCTTTATATACCAAATACCCGCCGTAGCCCAAGATGACGCAAATAACCGATTCTACGAACAGAGTGACGAAAATACGCAGCATCGTAGAAAATTTCGTATATTCCACGTTGGCTTCTTCGTTTTCCTTGCAAAGCTTTTTAAACGCCCACAGCTCTTTGAATTCCTTTACGAACGCCTTAATGACGGCGATACCCGAAAAGCTTTCCTGCGAAAAATCGGAAAGGTTGGAAAAGGCTTGCTGTCTTACGTCCCATTTCTTCGTCATATATTTCCCAACGATAAGGGAAACCGCCAAAAGAAAACACATCGGGATTAGTGAAAGCAAGGTCATCAGCCAGTCGACTTGGAACATTTTCACGATTGCCATACCGCCAAGGAACAGGGCGTCCGCCATCATCATCGTGCCCCAGCCGAAGCATTCGTGCACCGTTTCGATGTCGTTGGTGAACAAGGACATCAAATTACCGACCTTGTTTACCTGATAAAATTTTTGCGACAAATCCTTACAATGGTTGAACATACGCAAGCGCAAATCCGTTTCCATACGCACCGCCGCGCCAAAGAAACAAATACGCCACAAAAATCTGCCCAACACCAACACGAGAATAATCCACATCATCGGCTCGCAAAGATATTTCAGCACGAAATCGAAATCAAAGGGGAGCATTTCTCCCTTTACTTCTACCATTTTCGTTCCGTCAATCAAGCTGTTTAAGCCGTTGATTAAATATTCGTATAACTGCGGAATATCCAACTGCGCCATATCCACGGCAACCAAGGCAAGTAAACCGAAGATAAACAGGTGTAGATACCGCAAATAATATCGATTGATATGCTTTCCGAACAACATACGTGTTTCTTCCTTATAATATAAATTTATATGCAGTTTATATCATAACACTTTCTCTTTACCGCTGTCAAGCGTTTGGGAAGCGCGCGGAATAGAAATAATCGATTATTTTTCGACTTAAAGGCTTGACTATTCGTTTTTTTGATAGTATAATATTGCATATAATCATAAGCCAAAAGGCTGAAACCACCAAAAAAGGAGGGTAGGAATTTGTTTAAATTCAGACAGGACAGCTATGCAGACGTGCGCATAGAAGACAGATTCTCCACCAACGTTTCGTTTATGAACGGAATGCTGAAAGAGATGAAGGAAAGAAAGGAAAAACGCGCCTTTATCCGCGTATTCGACGGCAAGATGTGGTATTACGCGTCTACGACGGATATCAGCGACGTACAAAACAAGCTTGACGGGCTTTACGCACAAGCGAAAAGCAACCCCAAAATCGCAAAAAACAGCACCGTGAAACGCTTCCAAACCAACGTGGAAGAAAAGCTGGTGTTCACGGACGCGTCCGTGCGTAATATTTCCATAATGGAAAAGAAAGCGCTGCTCGAAAGCTATTTACCCATTTTAAAAGCTTCGCCGCTGATGGCGATGCCGCAAGCGATGTATTTGGATAGAAACAGCGTGTTTGAATTCTATTCCAGCAAAGGCGCGGCAATCAAATACGATTACCAAACCTGCGGTATGGTGCTTGCTTGCACGCTTGCCGAAGGGGAAAAGCATTTCTCGGCGCACCACCAAATCGGCGACGTATACTTTAACAAGCTCAAAGGCAAAACGCGCGTTTTGAAAGAATCCTTTGCGGAACAAATTGAATGTATGCAAAACGCCGTTCCTATCGAAGCGGGAGAATATCCCGTCATTCTTTCTCCCGAAGCGGCGGGCATTTTCGCGCACGAATCCTTCGGGCATAAATCGGAAGCGGACTTTATGCTTGCCGACGAAGGCATCCGTCGCGAATGGCAAATCGGCAAGGCGGTGGCTTCGCCCTTGCTCACCATTGTGGACTGCGGCAAATCCTTGGGCAGCGGCTACGTTCCTTACGACGACGAAGGCACGAAAGCGCGCAAGAACTATCTCATCAAAAACGGCGTGCTTACAGGCAGATTGCATAGCGCAACCACGTCCGCGTACTTAAAAGAAAAAGCAACGGGCAACGCCCGCGCGGTGAACTGCACCTTCGAGCCTATCGTCCGTATGACGAATACCTATATCGAAAAGGGCGAGCTTACCAAGGACCAGCTTTTTGCAGGCGTCAAGTTCGGGTATTATATCAAGAGCGTAAAACACGGCTCGGGTATGAGTAAATTCACCATCGCCCCCAGCGTAGCCTACGAAATCGTAGACGGCAAAATCACCCGCCCTGTAAAAATCAGCGTTATCACGGGCGACGTATTCACCACGCTTGGGCTTATCGACGGGCTTTCCGATAAGGTGGAATTTATGAGCTTCGTTTCGGGCGGCTGCGGCAAGATGGAACAAAACCCCCTGCCCGTAGGCTTCGGCGGGCCGTACGTCCGCGTTTCCAAAATGTTTGCGCAATAAGGAGAGAAGACGATGGAAAAAGAATATTTAGTAAATAAAAGTAACGAAATCACGTTAAACGTCACCGACGGTAAAATTGATTCCTACCGCGAAAAGGACGAAACGCAAGCCACCGTCCGCGTGTATGAAAACGGTACGATCGGCGTAGCGGGCGCACTTGGCGACCCCGACTTCGCGGCGCTTGAAAAAGAGGCGGCGGCAAAGCTGGGCGGTATTCCGTACCCCTGCAAATTGAATGCAGGCGTAAAGAAAAGCATTCTCCGCAGCAAACCCGTCGTGGCGGAAAAAGACGTAATGCGCGTAAGTAAGCGCTTGACCAAAAAAATTGCGGCGGCGTGCCCCCGTTTCCTGATCAACGGCAAAGTGCAAACCTCCCGCCATCAGGGCAGCTATAAAAACACGAAGGGGACGGAGCTCGCTTACGAAAACACGTCGTTCATCGTAAGCTTCCCGTTGAAGGATAGAGATTCTTCTAACATTATGGACGCAAGCTACGGCGTTTCCGTTTCCCGTTATGGTAAAGTAACTGAACAAAAAATCGTAGACGACGTAAAAACCTTGCACGACGCATATTTCGGAGAAAAGGTGACCTTGCCCGACGGCAAATACCCGATGATTTTCTCCCCGCTGGAAGTGCTCAGCCAAGTTGTAAAGGATTTCATTGCCGAATACTACGTTTCGGGCGGTTCACTGTTCAAGGGCAAACTCGGCGAAAAGATTTTCAACGAAAAGCTGACGGTTGCCGTCGATAGAAACCCCGTCACCAACCATTCCGCGGCATTCTACGACGCGGAAGGCGAAATCGCACCCAACTACCGCGCGGCTTTGGTGGAAAACGGCGTGTTCAAGCGCGTGCTTACCAGCAAGAATACCGCGGCGATGTTCAATCTCCCCTTGTCCAAAACGGCGGCGGGCGCATACGACGGCGTACCCGCAATCGGCTTCCCCGGCGCATACGTGAAGCCTACGGCAACCGACGTAAACGAACTTCTCGGCGCGGAAAAGGCAGTGTACGTTCTCATCACTTCGGGTGGGGATATCACGACGGAAGGGGTACTCGGTTTGCCCGTACAGCTTGCGTTCTTGGTAGAGAACGGAAAAATCACCAAACGCCTTACCGATTTCACCATCAGCGGCAACGTGCGGGACGTTTTGGGCGACGATTTTATCGGCGTAACCCAAAAGGACGTTTTCCAAGCCCCCGAAGAAGGCGCTATGGTTGCAAGAATGCAGCTCATTAACAACTAATATACAATAATAATACGATAACGCCGCGGCAAGCCAACGCCCCGCCAAATGCTTTTGTGCAAAAAAAGGCAGAAAAACCCGAAAAAAGGCAAAAAATGGCACAAAACCGCGGAAAATCGAGTAAAAAACCGCAAAATCCACAAAAAATCAAATAAAGAAATGGCAATAATCGTTTTTTTCGATTAAAAAACGAGAAAAAATCGTATTTTTTGCTTTAAAAAAGTTGACAAGCAAAAAAAGTGTGTGATATAATATGTTAAACTCCACGAGAATTACCCAAATGGAATTGGCGATTCTCAGGCAAGGGCGGGGGAAAACCCGTTTTTGCTACATATAATAGCACGATAAAAGAACCGTTTGCGTTCTTTTTGCGGTGAAACTCAAAGTGGAAAAACAAAAATGATATATTTTTTGGAGGTAACACAATGAACAAAAAACTCAAATCTTTGCTCGCATTGGTTATGAGTACGATTACCGTTGCCGGTATGACTACTTTT